>JACPTD010000056.1 GCA_016192955.1 Candidatus Woesearchaeota archaeon
ATTGCAACAATATGGGCAGGCTCGCTAATGCTTGAAACACTTGGGCAGCAGAAATCAGGAGAATTGATACTGAAAGCAATAGAAGCAGTGCTTAAAGACGGAAGGACAAGGACGCAAGACCTGGAAGGCAATAATACAACAGCAGAGATGGGAGATGCAATCATTGATAAATTAATAGAGATTCATGATTAAAATGAAAATAATGGTTCTTGGCGCTGGCGCAGTCGGAAGCCTTTATGGCGCAAAATTATCAAAGCTTAATGATGTAACATTAATTGCAAGAAAGGAGCATGCTGACAGAATAAAAAAGTATGGCTTAAAGATTACTGGTCTAGAGGATAAAACATACTGGCTGAAAACAGCTGCAAAAATCAATAAAATTGAATATAATACCTTAATATTATTAACGACAAAAGTTTATGACAGCGAAAAGGCAATAGGCAGCATTAAAAATTTAATTAAAAAAGGCACTGTAATCCTTTGCCTGCAAAACGGCTTGTACAGCGAAAATATAGCCAAAAAAATTCTGAAAAACAAGTGCCTTGTTTTGAGGGCCATCACCAACTTTGGAGCTGTATTTCTTGAGCCTGGTGCTGTAAAATACAACAGCTGCAGCTACACTGCAATTGAAAAAAGCCAGAAAAGCAGGGAGATTGCAGGAAATTTCAAAAAGTGCGGGTTAAACGGCTATGTTTCTGAAAGCATAAAAGCCGATATGTGGAAAAAGCTGATATTAAACTGCGTGCTTAATCCAGTCACTGCCATTTTGAAAGTGGAAAACAAAGCCATTGCTGACGAGAGTCTGAACCCGCTAAAAAAGTTGATTGTTGGCGAATGCTTAAAAGTTGCAAAAAGAGACGGATTAGTGCTCAAGATTGATTTTGTCAAGGCTATAAATAAGGAATTTAAAGGCTCTATGAATATATCCTCAATGCAGCAGGACTTGATGAAAGGCAAGCAGACAGAGATTGATTACCTGAACGGCGCAGTTGTCAAGCTTGGAGGAAAATACGGAATCAAATGCCCTGTCAACGAGGCGTTGGCTGAGATTATAAAAGAAATGGAAAAGAAAAGATAAAATTTTTTATGCAAATGTTTAAATATGTAATTTGATTCAAATTCTATATGAAAATAAAAATGGCGCTTGTTGTTTATACTATTCCTAACACAAATCAGCAGAAATCAGCATTGAAAGAAGTAGTCAAAGCGCTTAAAAAACATGAAATCAGCTATACATTAGCCAACAGGGACAAGCTGAAGAAAAGCCATTTTAAAAACAAAGATTTGGTGATAGCTGTGGGAGGAGACGGGACTTTCCTAAGGGCTGCGCATTTCATCGATAAGCAGCTGTTATTTGGGGTGAATTCAGACATCAAGGAAAAAGAAGGCTTTTTTATGGGCGCTGACAAGCATGATTTTCAGAGGAAATTCGGAAAAATAGCGGGCAATAAGTTCAAAATAAGAAAGCTGCCAAGATTAGAGGCATACATAAACAATAAAAAAATTGATACGCTTGCGCTGAACGAATTCTTTATCGGAGCAAGAAAATCCTACCATGCCGCAAAATACACAATTCAGATTGGCAGCAGGAAGGAAATGCATAAGAGCAGCGGCATTCTGGTAACAACTCCTGCAGGAAGCTATGCATGGGCAAGGTCATGCTGCGGAAAAACACTGCCTTTGGACTCAAAAAAATACCAGTTTGTGGTCAGGGAGCCATACGAGGGCAATGTTTTCAAAAACTATAGGTTTAAGCACGGATTATTGACCAGAAGCCAAAAAATAAGTGTGATTTCAGAGATGCTTGACGGCATATTAATAGCAGACTCGGTAAGCAGGGAATACAGGTTTAAAAATGGCAGCAAGGCAACTATAGCATTGTCAAAAAATTTCCTAAATGCAATATGGCTGTAAAAGAAACGAGATTTATCTGGATGGATGGCAAGCTTGTAAGATGGAAAGATGCAAAAGTGCACATCCTAACCCACGCATTGCATTACGGAAGCGCGGTTTTTGAAGGCATACATTCCTACAAAACAGATGAAGGAACTGCAATTTTCAGGCTTGATGAGCATATAAACAGGCTCTTTCGCTCTGCAAACGCCTTGAGCATGAAGCTTAAATTCACAAAAGCGCAATTGAAGGCTGCAATCAAAAAATTAATCAAAATTAATAGCATTGGAGACGCTTACATAAGGCCTCTGGCTTATTATGGATATGGGGATATTGGAGTTTATCCAAAAGACATTCTGACAAATATAGCCGTTATAACAATGCCATGGGAGCATTATTATTCAGGAAATTTAAGGATTAAAACATCCAAATTTGCAAGGCATTCCGAAAAGTCAACTGTTTATGGCACAAAAATAAGCGGAAATTATGCAAATTCGATACTTGCAATGCATGAAGCGAGAAAAAAGGGCTTTGACGAGGCTTTGATGCTTGACCTTGACGGGTATGTTTCAGAAGGGCCTGCAGAAAATATCTTTATGGTTAAAAGCAAGAGGCTTATTGCGCCTTTCAGCAAAAGCGCATTGCCTGGCATAACAAGACACTCTATCTTGAAAATGAGCGGAGATTTGGGCATAAAGCCGTTTGAAAGAAAAGTAAGGCTTGATGAGTTAAAAAACGCAGACGAGCTTTTTTTCTGCGGCACTGCAACTGAAGTAGCACCGATAATAGCCATTGACGGGAAGAAAATCGGAGACGGAAAGGCTGGAGAAATAACTTCAAAAGTAAGGGATAAATTTTACAGTATTGTCAGGGGAAAGGACAGCAAGTACAGGAAATGGCTTACTTATGCTTAAGCTTATAGAGCAACATGAAAATCAAAGCTATCGGGGGTGAATTTGGATTAATTGAGAGGATAAAGAAAAAAACAAATCTATACTCCGAGGACTCCGAGGAGGTAATTGTTGGAATTGGGGATGATGCTGCTGTTTTAAACTACAACAAAAACAGTTATGTTCTTTTTACAACCGACATGCTTGTTGAAAATGATCACTTTTCCTTAAAATATTCAATCCCAGAACAGATTGGAATGAAGGCAATCGAGCAGAACGTAAGCGATATAGCCTCAATGGGAGGCTTGCCAAAGTTTGCTGTAATTTCATTGGCTTTGCCAAACAATGCTGATGTAGGGTTTATTGACAAATTATATTATGGAATCAATAAAAAAGCAAGAAAATATAAGATTGACATTGTTGGCGGGAACATAACTCATTCTAAAGAAATCATTGTAAATGTTGCAATGCTCGGTTTTGTCGAAAAAAAACATCTTGCATTAAGAAGCGGAGCTAAAATTGGCGATTTTATTTTTTGCAGCGGAAATGTCGGCTCTTCCACAACTGGGCTGGAGCTATTAAGGAATAATAAAAGGGGTAAGTCAATTAAAAAACATCTTGAGCCAAAATCAAGATTGGGCCTAGCGCAAAAATTAGTGAAGATTGGAGTCAATTCAATGATTGATGTAAGCGACGGGGTTGCATCAGAAGTAAAGCATATTTGCGATGAATCAAAAGCCGGAGCAATTATTTATTCAGATAAAGTTCCAATTTCAAGAAATACTATAATTGATGCAAAAAAAATAAAAAAAAATCCGATTGATTTGGCCCTGTATGGCGGAGAAGATTTTGAGTTAGTGTTTACAGCATCAAAAAATAAATCAAAGCAATTGAAAAAATATGATGTTTCCGTGATTGGGGAGATTGTTGATAAGAAATATGGTGTTAAATTGATCAGAAACAATAAAAAGCAAAATATTGAGAGCGGCTTTGACCATTTCAATAGGATTAGAGTTTAAAAATCCCAAAAGCCATCGTGTCTCAATCTTAAATCTTTAATTCTGGATTCAAATTCGCGCTGGACATTGGCAGCAGACATCGTTCTTTGCTCATTAAACTTTAGCTTTGATTTTTCGTTATTTATTCCCATTAAAAAAGCGGACACGCAATGCGGCAAAACTTCTATGTTGTAGCCGCCTTCCAAGCATGCAAATATATTTTTGAAATTTCTGGATAATAATTTTCCAATTTCATGATAAGAATTAAGTGTCAGGTTTAACTGAAGCAAAGGATCATCTTTATGCCCGTCAAATCCAGCAGAAACTGCCACTACATCCGGCTTGTATTGTTCTCTAATTACTGGTATTATTTTTGATAAAATATCAACAAATAAATCATCGCTTGTATAAGGAGGCGCAGGAATATTTATTGTATAATATTTTCCCTTGCCTTCGCCTATTTCGTTAACCCGGCCAGTCCCGGGATAGGCTGGAAATTGATGAATTGATAAAAACAATACTTTATCAATTTTATAAAAAATTTCTTGTGTGCCGTTTCCATGATGGCCATCAAAATCAATTACAAAAACTTTCTTTCCTCTTTCATTAAGCCATTTACAAGCAATTGCAATGTTGTTAAACAGGCAGAAACCCATTGCCTTATTTTGCGTGGCATGATGCCCTGGCGGTCTTATCAAAGCAAAATCATTTTGTTTTGCTGCCTTTATGGCTGCGCCAACTGCATAGCAAGCAACCTCATAACTCTTATTGTTTGTGTAAGTGTCGGCATCAAGATTTATTTCTTTTGCTGAAGCATTTTTTATGTTTTCAATATACTCCTCATTATAAACCAAATTCAGATACTTTTCTCCATTTTCTATTCCTCCGCGAACTTGTGAGTGGAGGTTACGAACGTTAGTGAGTATGTCCGCTTGTTCCAAATCGCCAAAAGCAAGCAGCCTTTCAGGTCTTTCAGGATGTCCATTTGCCTTATGCTCAAGAAAGATTTTATTGTAGAGGAAATTCATTTTAAAAAATAGGAGGACGCGCCTGAGAATGGGCAAAAGCTGTTGCATTTAGCTGCCTTGCAACTGACTCCACTCTGTGGCTCATAAGCACCAATGCTTAAGATTACCGCTGCCTTAAGCACACTTTTGGTGTGTTTCTTTCCAGACCTTACGGATTTTCAAAAGCACCAGTCCTATAAGGCAGAGCTTCTACGCCAGCAGCAAGACTAAAGGCAACAACTCAAGCTGCTTCCCAAGCTTCACCGCGCCTAAGCATGTTTGCGCTTACAGGAGAGTGCTAGCCTCCCGGCAAAGTCCTCCCGTAAAAAAGAATGATTTAACAGGTTTTAAATGTTTAGGTATTTATTTTAGAGAATTTTGACAAAATTGATATATTTCAAAATTCTCTTTAATTAATCTTGACGATTTTTGACAAATTCTGCATTTGGCATATTCTCAAATTGCTTATCGCCTGTGAGAAATTTCAGATTGTGCTTTAATGACAGCTTATAGCCTACAGCATCTGGTAATGAAAAATTATTTTTCTTGTTAGAGTGCCTGAAATAAATCCCCTCAATGATAACCTCTGGGGTAATTTCAAGCAATTTAAAATTGGTTTTCTTAAACCAGTTATCTGCAGCTTCTTTTCCTTTTTTTCTTAGAATTATCTGGTATATTTCGCCAATGTTTAACACACTTGTAATGATTTCAAACTCCTTATATCCCTCATAACATGGGTTGCTTTCAGACATCTCGATTATCGCATAACTATCAAAAAAATATGTCATCTTTAATCCAAGCCAAATTCCCTATCTATTTCTCGCATTAATTCTTCGGTTGATTCCTTGAATTTTAATGTGCCCCAAATGTCTTTTCCTTTTGTTGTAGGCTTTGCACTAATCAATAGGGTAACCTCTTGCTCCGGCTTGATATTCTCTTTCCTAACAGCTTCTTTTGGTATCAAGATGCCTATGGAGTTGCCCCATTTCTTTGTCTTGGCTTTTATTTCCATCATAGAAGTTATACATGTATAACTAATATTTAAATTTTGTGGTTTGAATATTTACCACTTATTTGTAGTTACAAAACGAAAAATTTAAATAGGACGCTGTTGCATAACCATTATTTGACCTCCTTTTTTGAAAATGAGGGCAAAATCGACTACTAAAAATTAGATGTATTGACTATTAAGTAAAAATCATTTTGTCGTCGATAAAAATCAAAAATATGCTTTTGCAGAGCTAAAGATTTCATACAGAAATTTGACTCTCGTCGAGAAAAGTCTTCAGTTCTGCAACAGCGTCAATACGGTAATCGCAAGAACTATCAAAAATGCCTCAAAAAAATTTAGTAACTGGAAATGTGTATAACTTAGACAGATATGAAAGAGCTACTGGCAGGAGTATGCGCTCAGTTGATTATTTTCAAAGAATAGGAAAAATTGCAAGCGAATTCTTTCCGCTTAGAAGCCAGATTCCATTAACGCCCGCACATCATAATGTTATTGCAGCGGTAAATAGGGAAGTAGCTTTGGATATGCAGGAATATGCATCAGATGGATTTAAGTTTTTGGATGTGGGTGGCTCATCTGGAGGAAGAATTTTAGATATTGGGGATAAACTAAGGCAATTAAAGGATATTGGATTGGAAAGATACATTGTTGATGTTGACACAAGGAGCGTTGATGAAGCAAGGGCTAAAGGGATTGATGCCCGGCAGCTGGACTTGACACAAGAAAGATTTCCTTTTGAAGACGGAACAATAGACAGTATATTTTCAGGCTGGACTTTTGAGATTATACCTCCACATAGGCATGAGCATATTGTTAGAGAAATCCATAGAGTCTTGAAGCCGGGAGGTAAATTTTATTTTCAGGATGATAAATATGGTGAAGGGGGGAAAGAAGCACCACATTACAATAATGTATTAAAGCCAAGAGGTTATAAGCCTGGAACCTTTTTTTATGGAATTTTTGAAGTACCTCCAGATTTTAAGCCTTCAGCATTAGGTTCAGTCCATCCAACATCTGACAAAGATCCGAACTCAAAATTAATAGGGGAACCTATGTACGGAAAGGGGTTTTCATTGGACGAGATAAAAAAACTTGCGGATGGGCGTTTTGGTATTGAGAAAACCATTTTAATAGACTGGGCTGGTGAAATAATAGGCTCTGATGAAGAATCGTTTAGGAGACTTGCAGATGACTGGGTTAATTTTTTGGCAGTTTTAAGGAAGAAATAATTCTATATAATCAGAACAGCCAAATACCCCAAAAAGCATCCTGCGCTCAATACAGGCATCGCCGGATAAAACTTGTTTTGCCGTCCTTTTATTAGCAAAAACAGCAATGCCATGCTGACAGCAGCAGGGATTATCAATGTCTTCAAAAATCCTGCTAAAATTGTTTCTTTCAGCATCAGCCCTTTCATAACAACTCCCGCAAAAATCAGCGTAAATCCGATATCGCCTCCGCCGAGAACAGCTATTCTTGTTTTTTCCTTTTTAGCAGCCTTTTCTGCTGGAGCTTTTTTAATGAATTTTCCGCTCTTTTCATAAGGTATCAATAATCCGGCAAAAACATTTGACTTTGATTGGAATTTTGCCAGCTTTACCATATGCTTTGTCTTGAAAACGGCTATAAAGTCATAAATTGATATGACAATCAGGAGCATGAAGGCAGCAAATAAATTGAGCATTGGCACAAATATCGCAGCTAATCCCCCGTAGATGAATATTTCAGAAAGGTTTTGTATTACCACATTGGGCTTGTATAGTTTTAACACTGATGCTATCAAGGCGGTAACTGCTGCAACAATGTTGTTTACAAAAGCTGCAAATGCAATTGACAAGGTAAGCCACACTGTAAGAAAAAACCATAATTTCCAGACAAGCGGCTTGTTGAATTTGATTAAGAGCAGCACCAAAACAGTGCCAATCAAGATTGCTATTGTTATGTAAATAAAAGAAATGCTTTGATTTTTCACTTCAGGCCTTTCAAGCCCGTAAGGCAATGGCTTCATCACTATCTCTTTCGCTTCAGCTGTTTTTTTATGGTCAATGTATTTGTTTATTATCAACAATCCCGTGAACTGCGCCATAAAGAAAATAAGAACTAACGCAATTGTAACCTTTAGGGTGTGCTTCATTTTTATGATTAAATCTCAAATGTTTAATAAGTTATAGGTTTTGGGGAGTAAAGTATGAAATAGTCACTCTAAACACCAATATTCGGCTCTCTCTTGTTAACAATCTCTGTTTTTAGTTTTGTGTTATAATTTATACTTACTTTCTTATAAAATAGGATATTTTACTGCTTTAATAGGAAATTTTAACCGATATAATAGGAAAAATATTTATATAATAAGAAATAAATTTTATAAAATAGGAATAATTTTTGTGTTTTAAAAGTTAAAATTGCTAAAAATAGCAATATTTATATATAAGTTACTTACATAATAGGATAAAAGAGGCGCTAAATTGCTTAAACTAAGTTCATTCTTTTGCATTAAACATTCAGTTTATGCATATAGCCAATGGCACTAATAAAAAAAAGTGAAAACGATGAATATGTGGACAGGATTATTTCTGATTTTAATGGTCTTTCAAAAGATGACAAGGTAGAGCTTATTGCTTATTTTATTGATGAATTAAAAAGGCTTCACAACATAAGCCAACAGGATATTCTTGGAAAAAGAGAGATTCGCGTGCCTGTTGGCGTTTTTGAGAATGAATGCCTAAGCTCTCTTGAAGCTGTTGTAAAGTACCTGAAAGAAGAGCTGAAATTGAAATTCTCAAAGATTGGAAAAATGCTTAACAGAAGCAACAAGACAATTTGGACAACATACCATAACGCTGTCAAGAAAATGCCTTCTTCTTTTGGATTGCTTTCAAGAGGCATCATGATTCCTGTTTCTGCATTCTCAAACAGGTCATTTTCAACCTTAGAGAGCGTTGTTATGTTCCTAAAGGACATTGACTATTCAAACCATGAAATTGCGCTGATGCTGCGCCTTGATGACAGCACTATCTGGACAGTTTATGACAGGGTTAAGAAGAAAAGAGGGATGAAACTTTGACTCAAGAAAAACCGCATAAAACTGAATTGATATTGTTTTTGGCAGCCTTGTTTATTGCAGGCATTGGGCTTTATTACCTTAGCCCATCTATAACTGGATTTGTAGTAAAGGAATTCAGCTATACAAATAACCTTAATTTGGTTGTAACTTCAAGCGGCAATTACACGTGGCAGTTGAGCAGCATTGGCGATTTGAAGTCTGTCAGGATAGACGGCAGGGTCACAAATTCAGGAAAGGCGAGAGTTTATATTGAGAGCAATGACATCAAGTATTTGGTGTTTGACAGCGCAAGAATTGGGAAATCAAATGAAACCGCTAACGAGTCTGAAAATTTGATAACAGGATTTGCAGTCAAAGATAAGGATAATGACAGCGAGAAAGATGATGAAAGCGATAAAGACAGGAAAAAGAAAAACAAGAAGCCTGACTGGACATCTGGAGTTGACGAATTTGTAATAAACAGAACAGCATCAATTAACCTGTCGCAGCATTTTACAGACGAAGACAATGACACATTGGCTTACAGCGCAGGGTTAGCAGAAAATATAACAATAACTATTAGTGAAGGCGCTGCAACATTAATCCCTGCTGATGGCTTTGCTGGAACATCCACTACAGCATTTACGGCGTTTGACGGGAAAAATTTAACTATAAAGTTTGTAACTTTAATAATCCCGGAAAAAATTGCCAATATAACAGAGCCAATAAATATAACTTTAACAGCAAACCATGCCCCAAAATGGGTTTCTGATGCTGATTTGTTTATATTAAATAAAACATTAACAATTGACTTGCTGCAATACTTTGCGGATGAGGACAATGAAACTTTAACATTTAATGTTTCAGATGCGGCAGATATTGCTGAGAGCATAAATGGCTCAATTTTAACGTTAACAGCTGCATTGGACAATTTCAATGCAACAATAACATTAACAGCTTCTGATGGAAATCTAAGCATTAGCAAGGATATTAAATTGGTTATTCCATTGACAATAACTGCAATAAACGAAACTATAACAAAAACAATCGCAATTAGCTTAAATTACAAATCAGGCACAATTTATGATGCCAATGACAATGGAGAGGAAAGCGTTAATGGCGTTGTTGACCTGACTGTTGAGAGCACAAAGTTTAACTGGTACATTGACCGTTCAAGGCTGTGCACAAGATGGGAAGTCTATAATGTTGAAGAAGAAGCTTTAACAGCATTTTGCAATGGCAACAACGGCTGCTGCGCTTTTGTTGGATTGCTGCCGACTAAGGCTGATTGGGATGATATATATTATTCAACATTTGGCAAGGACGGCGCTGGCTATGGCAACATTGTTTCTGCGCAGGTGCTTTACTATGATGTTAATTTAAGCGTTGACAATCCAAAGTCAGAAATTTATTATTCAGGATGGGATAACTTGAGTGTCGAGTTTTTTGATGAGGAAACAGGGTTTTTTGGTGAATGTGTTGAGACTTGCTCTTTATCTGGGTTGAACAAAAGCAGCTATACATTGATTTTTGAAATAGAGAATGATGCTGTCTTAAGAATTGATAAAATAAAATACTCTATTTTGGCTGATGTCGAGAATTCCGCCCCATTACTGCTGCAGAACTTCAGCGCCATTAACGTTGAAAAAAATAAAAATTTAACGATTAACCTTTCGCAATATTTTACTGATCCTGACGGGGATGTTTTAAGCTACGATTACTACAAAGCTGACAACATAATGATGTTGTTCTCAAACAATACCGCAACAATTGCTCCGGATAAAGATTTTGAAGGAACAACACCCACTTACATAACTGCAAATGACTCTGAGAAAACTGCAGTCTCAAATTTGTTTATGATTAATGTATCAGCCGAGTCAATTAATCACTTTTTTGAGATAAGGGATAAGGAAGGCAGCAAGCTTGCTGCATTTGACAGCTTTGGCAATTTAAGAATCAAAGGCAATTTGAGCCAGAATGCGGAGCTGAAAGCGGATTTCAATGATTTTGCAATACAGAACTCAAGCGAAAGCCTGAGCTTGGTCGTGACAAACCCGGAAGGCAATATGCTTATTAAAGGCAGCTTAAGCGAGAATCTGCCAATATTAAATGCAACCGAAAACTCTTTTGTAATACAAGATAAGGATGAAGAGGTTGTTGCTTACCTCAATTCCACAGGAAGCTTGTTTTTGAAGGGAAAGTTAAACGAGAATGTCAAATTTGATGATTCTGCAGTAAATTGATTGCGAACGTGCAGCCAACCAAAAGATAAAAGAAGAAATAAAATCTATTCTCAAGTTAAGATAATCAAATATTTGTGTTTCAACAAACCTAATACTTAAACCTTCTTTCATACTCCTTATGGTCAAACCATTCCAGAATTGCAGAAATCAAGTCAACTTCATTATCGCTTGTAACGGTGTATAATAATCTCCAACCCTTCGGCATATCATACTTCCAAAGATTTTTTATAAAATCGTGGGGTGAATACCCACTGATTTATCTATGGTATGATGCCCGTCGCCTCCTTCTCGTGTTTGTGCAAGAGGCAAAAGCAGTAAAACGTTTAATATCTTTAATCTTCTGATTTTTTTGAATAAAGAAAATAGTAAAAAAGAAGTGTCCTAAAAATGTCTTCTATTCATTTTTTTTTGCGCTTTCTAGCAATGGTTCACATAACACCCAAAGTCTTTTAGCTTCCTCTAAAGTAAATTGCTGGTCTTTTGCAGCAGCAACACCGACATCAACTACTAAATCTCCAAGTACATAGGTATAACTTGCGAAAGATCTTTTGTGCTCCTGTGGGTCTTCCAATTCCAAAACAACCCTCCATAAATTTGACATTCCACTGGTTGGTTTACTATCAGGCTTTAAATCTGGAATCCTTCTAAATTCTTCGATACCACGAAATACGTGCGAATAGTAATGCAGTGCTGTTGTGAAAGCATCCATCATACGTGGAGGGAGATTCTCATTCCCGTGGTATACTCTAGAAGGCCCTACTACATCGCGTTCGTAATTGCCTTGCTCACAAATTTTCCTTAAAACACTTCTTCCTTCGGGACCTACCTGAAATGTTCTATCTCTTAGTTGTTGTTTTATTAGTTGATCCAGAACTCCTTCTGCACGATCAATATGCCTACTACGATAATGGTTACCAGCAGACTTGATTAACGCATTATAGTCTCTCATAAAATTGGGGGGGGGCGTGGTTTATAAACTTTTCGTTTTTGAAGCTACTAGAAAGTGATAATTTTTTACGAAAAGTCGCCAATTTTAAGTTGCTATTTCAAGTGAGTTGGATACCCATAAATATCATACTCAAAAATAGATTTACAGATCTGCTCTTGGATATAATTTTCCGTATTGAAAATAATTAAGCCTATCGTACTCCTTGCCAATAGCCTAAATTGTATATTTTTCCTACTAGGCGTATATTATCAAAACTAGTATTCTAAAACAAAACATTTATATATTAATATACAAATTAGTACGTTATTATAACGTTTTTACTCCATATTTAGTCCAGTTTTAATCCAAAATGCCGGAAATAAGGTTTGGTATAACAAAAAAGCTCAATGACTTGCTTGTTGAGATATCGAATGAAATGGGCGTGGACAAGTCAGACTACGTCAAAAGCCTGATTCTCGCAGATTTGAAAAACAGGGTGAGGAAAAAATGATACTGGGCAACTGCAAGTATGGCGCATCAAAAACAACATTGCTTATGTTAGCAATAGTGCTTGTTATTTTTGCTGCTGAATCAAAAATTGCATTCGCCCAAGAATCCAAAGAAAAATACGCAGATTTGGAAAAAACAGAAGTCAATGAAGATGCGCAAGATGCACTACGGGAATACTACGGGGAAGTGCTGGCAACGCTTGGAACTCCAAGGTTCAACACCATAGCAGCAAAAGAGGACATTGCCATAATAAATGTCACAATAGACGGAAAAGACAAAAGAATCCTCACAAGATTGAGGAACGGGTGGCTGTTTCCTTCGCAAAGCGCCGGCAGTTTTGATTCTATAAGGGCAAAAAATCTTATAGTGATAGGGAACATTTCCTTGAATGGCATCCTGTATTCTGATGCAGACACTTCATTCGGCCCAAGAAGATTTTTTGGCATTGAAAGCGCAAACTTAAGGTATTCGGATGAGGGAGTTGCAAAACTCGCAAACGGAGAAGCAAACATAAGCATCAACCCTGTATTAAAAGAATTAATCGGCAGCTACAATATATTTTTATCAGCTTATGGCTTGACAAAGGGAATTTATGTTTCTGAAAAAGCCAAAGAATATTTTGTTGTCAAGAGCGTGAACCCAGCAAGCAACGTGGCATTTTTCTGGATGCTGAGCGGCGTAAGAAATGGATTTGAAGACAGCTATCTAAAAAGCCAGGAAAGCAAAATAAGAATTACCGCAGAGATTAATCCTGAAAATGAAACCACGCATATAACCATTTCTGGATTATATGATGAAATCCAAAATCAGACAACTGTTATCACTCAAAACCAGACTATTGAGCAAGGCAATCAGACCAGCCAAAGCGGTTTTGCTGATTTGACAGCGAATGTTGTCTTATCAACAGATTTAAGCGCGATATTAGAGCCGGTTTCAAATTCGTCAGGAATAAATGACACCAATAATCTTGATTCAAACATAGCTTCGAGCAATTCAACTTCAAGCCCAGCTTCTTCTGTTTTGGAATTCACAATTTATAGATTTGATGAAGATTACATCATGAACCAGACTGCTTATGTAAGCGGCTTAAGCATCGAGCAGGTAAGAAAGAGCATCAGCTTCATTTACAAGCAGCCTGCAGAATCTGAAGACGAGGTAATTGAGGAGCCTTTGCAAAACGTGCAGCTTGACGGAATAAGAAAGGTGAACGGCTCTGTGATAATAACGCTGGGATGAAAATGAGAATAACATGAGAATAACAATAAAAATTGGGCAAGAATTAAGGATTAATAATATTCACTTTAAGCTCCTTATCCTTATTTGCCCTTCTTTAACTACTATGAATTTGCCTTCGGCTTTATCTAAGATATCCCTAATCATCTCAAATTGTTTTTCAGGATTTCTGGTTAATGTCCTAAAGAAAATCACGCCATTGATGCGAAATTTAAGCTTAAAGGCTAATTCGCCAAAATCTTTGTCAGCTGTTATTAAAACCCTATTTTCGCTCTCAGCAAAAGCCATTATTTTTTCATCATCTACTTCAGGCATCACATCCCCAACAAAAAGAGTGTCATATGCTGCGCTTCCCAAAAGGTTTGCAAGCTTATTACCAACGCTTTCGTCAACCAGGAATTTCATCTTTATCCTTCAAAATCAAAGGAAAAATCTCTTCACCTTCAAGAAGCCTCTCAGCATACATAAGCGCAGCTTGAATGTCTTCTTTTTTAAGTTTAGGGTAATCTTCCATAATCTGCTCAAAATTCCAGCCTTGTGCAACCCTAAGAACAATCTCGTAAACAGGAATTCTTGTCCCTTTAATTACGGGCTTGCCCACCATTACCTTGGGGTTTACAACAATCCTCTTCATGAAGTCTTTTTCCATAATCGCCTTTACTTATTTAGCATATATAAACCTTTCGCAGAAAATTAGCGCATGAAAAATGAGAATTAATAACGTAAAAAAACAAACTCGCTGACTTTGCAGGGCAAGCTCACAAATTCGGCAGGCGCGTCACAGCAGGGCACATTCAATTTCACTTTCAAAATTTATGACAATACAACAGCAGGCAATGAGCTTTGGGCTTCTGTAAACCAAAGCATTACAACTGATGTAAAGGGGATTTATGATGTAATTTTGACTGGAATCGACATTAGCTTTGCAGACGAGCATTATCTTGGTATAGCTGTCGGCACTGACAATGAAAGCGTGCCATATTCCTTCAGGGCCAACATAAGCGAAGCCCTGAACCCAAACGCAAGCTATGTTGTGACTAATCTAAGCGTCACAGGCAATGCGACAATCGGGGCAGGCGGGACAACTTTGGAGATAAGCGCGCAAACATTTAACCTTACAAAAAGCGGAAGCGCCAGCTTGGCAGGCAATATAACATTAGGAGATCAAATCAAGTTTGGGCTTGGGCAGGTAATTGACAATTTGGTTAGTGGGTTTTTAAGGATAACTGGAAATTTGAATGTGACTGGAAATGTTTCAATAGCGCAAAATACTTTGTTTGTTGATAACACAACAGGGAGAGTAGGGATTGGCATAACTTCCCCAAACGATGTTCTGGAAGTCATTGGGAATGTAAGGATAAGTGGGAGTTTAAATGCAACAAACATTAATGCTTCAAGATTTTATGCGAGGAATGGGAGTGTATCTGCTCCTGCTTATACATTTATTGAAGACACAAATACAGGCATAATAAAAACAAGTGAAGACAATTTGACGTTTGTAACAGGAGGAAGTTCAAGGGTTACAATCGATAGTTCTGGAAATGTCGGCATAGGAACATCATCTCCAGCAATGCCCCTGCATGTCATAGGCAATGCAAACATTTCAAGCGATTTATTTGTGCTTGGCTCGATATACGGGACAATAGGCGCCGGCAATATTTCAGGCACGCTGCTGGATTCCCAAATTGACAATGATTTAACAATACAAACAACAAAGGATTTGGCTGTTGGAGGAGGGTACAGCGCAGGAGGCATTACATTAGTCGCTAGTGGAGGGGACAAGGGCTCAGGGCAATTTGCAAAGGACATTTTGGTTGATGGGCAGATTGTTGCAATCAATGATGTTGAGATTAATGAAAGCTTTATACCAACAAGGGACAACTTTTCAATGCTCGGAAATCACACAAACAGGTTTGTGGACACTTATACCTCAAATATAAAATCAGGAAATACCACTTTAACATTAAATGCCAATGTTTCAATAACCGGAAATTTGACCATTGACACAGATACTTTGGTTGTTGATGATATTACCAATAGGGTTGGAATTGGGACAACAACACCCAATGACATTTTAGAGATTGTAGGAAATGTGAGAATTTCAGGCTCTTTGAATGCAAGCAGCATTAACGCTACTAACATAAATGTAACTTCATTGATTCTTGGATGGACTAACTTAACTTCATATCCGTCTGCATGCTCTGCCGGGCAGTTTGTAACTCAGGTTGGAGACGCCTTAACATGCGATACCCCTGCACCTGCATCTGGCGGGGGCTGGACTGATGACGGCTCTGTGGTAAGACTAACAACTGCTACTGATTTGGTCGGCATCGGCACCACAACCCCAGACAACTTACTGACAATCTTAGGAAACGAGCTGACAGCAAACGCAATACTGCACTTGAATGCTTCTGACAGCTTTAATACAACTGTTGTCAATGTCATGACTCTTGACC
>JACPTD010000057.1 GCA_016192955.1 Candidatus Woesearchaeota archaeon
CATGTTTGTTTAACTATTCTCACTTTAATTGGACGTGACTTGAACAAATCTATTGTCTGCCTTTATTGTCAGTATATGAATGCCTTGCGCTGTTGGCAAATTTCCTGTTATATTGACAGAAGAGACCTGCACTATCTCGGCAATGCCATTTTTTGTCGATATATTAAAGACGATTTCATAATTCTCTAATTTTGCCGCTTTTATTCTCTCAGGAAAGTTTAGTTTCAATGTTGTTTGGGACGGCTTTCCAATATAATAAACAGATTCTGACGCATCAGCAATTCTTCTTGCAATCTGCGATGCCTGGCTTGTTGCCACTGAGTCGCTTGAGTCAGACGAGTAGGTATAATAAATCATCAGCAAGGGTATGCTCATCAGGGCTGCGAAACCCATTACAAGCATGTATTCAACGCTGACCTGTGATTTTAAATTCATTTTTTAGCTTTTATCCTTGCCTTCGGGCTTTCCTTTATTAGCCTGCTTATTTTGCTGCCATATTCCTTAAACCCAAATTCCTCGCTTATCTTCAGGACCCTGAAAGAAGCGACAATAAATGCGATATAAGCAAACACTATGAATATGTACTCAGGATAGGTGGCAAGCCCCTCAACATCTATGCTTATGCCAAAAATGCTTCTTGCGGTCTGCCATACGGAAAAAATTACAATAAACGCAAGGCATATTGCGAAATTGTCCATATATTTTCTTATAGAGCCATCGCTTAGCCTGTTTCTTGCCCTTGAAATCAAAAACAGCGAAGCAACGCCAAAAATAACTGTTGTAATGCCAACCACAATCAAATGCACCATCAATCCTCACCTCCTATGTCTATTCTTGCATCAGCAAACTGTGTCAGCTCGTCCAATAAAGGCTGCTCAGTCTCCTTTTCAAGTGTGATTACAACTCCTTTTACCTTCCACTCCCTCATTTTTCCTGTCAGAAAATGAACGAACCTTGCCACAGTGGACTGCTTGTTGAAAATAGCCAATGTATTCAAAGAATCAAAAATAAGGAACTTTTCCTCTGTTGGAAGGGATTTAACAGCCTGGTCCATGGCAACAGACATGTCGCTTAATTTCTCAGGGCTGCCTATGTACAGGCAGTTTTCAACCTTTTTTACCTCTGTCCTTGAGGCAGCATCAATGAAAATAATAAGCCTTGTGTCTATGCCGCTGCTTGCAAATGACCTTTGCAGGATTTCGTAAGGCTTGTTTAAATTCACATAAACCCCGGGAACTTTTCCATCATTAACAAGGGACTTTACAAGATCGATAGACGCCTTTTGATAGCTTTTTGCATCAACCGTTACTAGAAGTATGTAGTCTTTCAGGCTCTTTACCTCTTTTCTGAATGTCTCTTTAAGCTCAAGCATTTCCACCACTTTTTTAATCATTAACTCTTATGACATGAATATAAACCTTTCGCATTATATTCACAAAAATAATAAGATGCAGTGTTCTATAGCAAACGCAGTAAGTTTTTGTAATAGGGAGTGCGTTTGCCATCTTTGAACGAACTAAACAATTTTTCTGAATGTTCAGTTTATGCTCTATAGTTTTTTTGAAATTAATGGAAGAGTGCTCATTAAAGAAATAAAACCATTCAAATAAAAAATCCATTTAAAAACATAAATCTTTTATATTAGCGTTGATTGAAATAGTAAAAAAGGTGACATTTTGACAACTGAGCTTATAAAAACAGGGGTGCCTGGCCTGGATCAGGTGCTTAAAGGAGGCTTGCGCAGGAATTCTTCAATTTTAGTCACAGGCGCGCCCGGAACCGGAAAAACAATGCTCGCTTTGCAGTTTGTTTACTATGGGGCAAAAGACTCTAACGAAAACGGCATTTTTATATCAACAGAAGAAAGCCTGGAAGTGCTTGACCAAAGCGCAAGAAATCTTGGCATGGACCTAAAGTCTATGGTTGACAAGCAAAAGGTATTGATTGTGCAGAAGCCAATAGCAACCCTAAAAGGAGGTTTGTCGTCTATTAAAGGGCTTGTCGAAGTAATCAAGAAAAATAATGTAAAAAGGGTGGTGCTTGATTCCTTGATATTCTTTGAGTATTTGTATCCAAGGTTTGACGGCAACAAAATGGAATACAGAAGGCAGGTTTTGATTTTTATGCAGGAGATGAAAAAAGCAGGGGTGACGTTTCTGGTTGTTTCTGAAAGATCTGTTACTGATTTTGACAGGCTGACTTATGACATGATGGACTTTGTTTTTGAGGGCATTATCCTTCTTTCCAGAGTCAGGAAAGGCTCGTATTTTGAGAGGGTGCTTACAGTTGCGAAAATAAGAGGACAGGACCACAGCCTGGACGTTTATCCTGTAACTATAGGAACTGACGGACTAAAGGTATTATTCGACCAAACTCCGTTTTCTTTGGTCGAGAAGGAAGAAAGGGAATTTAAGTGAAAAATTCTGAATAATAATCAAAAGCGGTTCACTTTTAACACGCCAACATAAAAAAGTCGCTCTCGTTTTTTGTTTTAAATTTTTAATGATCACTAATTTTTTAAGTCCCTTCCTGCCAGCTTTCGAGATATGTTTTCTGCTCTTTTGTAAGGGTGTCAATTTTTATTTCCATTGCCTCAAGTTGCAATCTTGCAATATGGTCATCTATTTCTTCGGGAAGCTGTATGACTTTAATCGGTAATTTGCCTTTATTTTTTACAGCGTATTCGCAAGCAAGAGCCTGCCCGCAAAAGCTTGTTGACATTACCTCGCTTGGATGGCCCTCTGCAGCTGCCAGATTGACCAATCTGCCTTCTCCACAAACATACACTTTTTTACCGTTAAGCACATATTCGTCAAGGAAATGCCTTACCCTTCTTGACTTTGCAATTTTTTTAAGTTCATTGACATTTATTTCAGCGTCAAAATGCCCGGAGTTTGCAAGCACAGCACAGTCTTTCATTAGCTTTATGTGCTCAATGTCAATTACATTCTTATTACCTGTGACTGTGATAAAAATATCTCCGATTTTAGCAGCCTCTTTTATCTGCATCACCCTAAAGCCGTCAAGGGCAGCCTGCAATGCCCTGAACGGATTTACTTCTGTAACAATAACATTTGCGCCCATTCCTTTTGCCCTTAAAGAGACTCCTTTGCCGCAACTTCCATAGCCGCAGACAACAAGATTTTTCCCTGCGAAAAGTATGTTTGTAGCTCTCAGAATTCCATCCAATGTGGACTGGCCGGTTCCGTAGAAATTATCAAGCAAATGCTTTGTCTTGTTGTCGTTCACGGCTATCATTGGATATTTAAGGGCATTACCTTTTTCCATTGCCCTTAACCTTATAATGCCGGTTGTTGTTTCTTCGCATCCCGCTATGATCTCTTTTATCAAATGCCGATGCTTCTTATGAATTTCACTCACTAAATCACAGCCATCATCGATTGTAATGTTTGGCTTAAAAGAGATTACATTATTAATATATCTGTAATAATCCTCTTTGGTTTCGCCTTTGTAACATTAAGCGGCTTCTCTTTGCTGAATCTTTCTTTCACTCTCATCAAAGCCTGCATTCTTGATTCTGCAATCTCAAGATTTAATATGCCCTGCTCTGCAAGCTTTATGTCCTTAACTTCGTAATTAGGGCCTTTGTCCATAAACATCACCAAATGCAGGGTAATTTACGGATATTTATATATTTTTTTCAATAAATATTAGAAAATTTCTATTTTTTTAGTAAAAAAGTGGACAAAAATGGAAAAATTTAAATAAAACCTAAAAATTTACTATTTTGTTAAAGGCTCTCGCTTGCAGTGACTTTCCCCCTTTGACTAACTTCTATGCCGAGAGCCTTTACAGCCCAATGGACATAGACAACAAGGACAAAAGGATCATAGAGATTCTCAAGCAGGATTCCAGAGCGCCTATAAGGGAAATAGCAAAGAGCACAAAAATAAGGCCCAGCACTGTCCATCAAAGAATACAAAAGCTTATTGATAAAAAAGTAATTGAAAAATTCACGATTAAGCTGAACAATAAGGAAGTAGGAGAGAATTTTATTGTGTTTATGCTTGTCAAAGGAGGCACAACAGAGTACATTGACAATAGAATCCTTAATAACAGCCATGTTAAAGAGGTTTTTGGAATTACAGGAGAGTACGATTTGCTGATTAAGCTGAAATTTGAGGATGTTGAGGAATTCCACAAATTCGTGCTTGATTTCAGAAGGGAGAAAAAGGAAATTCAATCGACTTTGACTATGGTAGTCACAACAAACTTGAAAGAGGAAATCTAAAACTCCCTCATATCGTGAAATTCACTATATCTTTGCTCTATGTCCCTTATAGTTATGCGCTTTAACCTGTTCAAGCCAAAGTCTTCCGCATTATGGCTTGCAACTACGCTTCCATAAACAACTGCTTTTCTGAAATTCCGCTCGCTCAGGTCCTTTGTCTTTGCAAGGTACCCGATAAAAGCCCCTCCAAAGCTGTCGCCGCAGCCCGTGGGATCTTTTATGTTTTCCAGAGGGTAGCCCGGGGCATTGAAATGTTTGTTTTTTGTGAACAATAAAGCGCCATGCTCGCCCTTTTTTATTATCACAGCCTTAGGGCCGAGGTTCAAAGCGCTATTCGCGGCACTGGCGAGGTTTGCCGTGCTAAAAAGCTGCCTTGCCTCGCCGTCGTTAAGCAGCAAGACATCAGCCTTTTTGATTGCTTCCATCAGGGGCTTTTTTTTGTTGTTTATCCAGAAATTCATCGTGTCAATGACAACAAGCTCGGGCTTGTTCACCTGCCTTAGCGTTTCAAGCTGCTGCTCCGGGTCAATGTTCGCCAAAAAAACATATTTTATGCCTTTGTGGCTTTCTGGCACATCCACTTTAAATCTTTCCAGGGAGTTCAGCTCTGTTTTTCTTGTCTTTGCCTCATTCATGTCATATTCGTAAAACCCTTCCCAATGGAATGTCTTGTCATCCATTTCCAGTCCTTTCAAGTTGATTCCTCTTTTCTGCAAAAGCCCAAGATAAGCCTTTGGAAAATCACGGCCAATAACAGAAATCAAGGCAGGCTTGGAAAAAAAGCTTGCAGCAAATGAAGCGTACGTTGCGCTGCCTCCAAGAGCTTTATCAACCTTTCCGAATGGAGTCTCAATTGTGTCAAGGGCAACAGTCCCGATAATCAGAACATCGTCCAACTTATTCCTCGTCCCCTTCATCCTCTTCAGAATCTTCGTCATCCTCTTTGTCCAAATCCTCTTGATCCTTTACGTCATCGTTGTAGTCATCGTCCTCGTTTTTGTCACTATCATTGTATGCGTCAAATTCCTCGTCATCTTCCTTTGCCATTTCAAAAGGAGCCATGAATGAAACTTTAAAAAATTTTCGATTATTGTGCTGTGTGGCATGATTATCTGCTTTTTCTCACAATAACATAAGTTTTTTTATGAAGCTTTTGAATTGTGATTTCATGTTTATTGGGAGAAAAATCTGTGCAGAACTTCTGCATGGATTTTTCTTTTAATTCAAAAGTAGAGAATTCTATTTAAGAGGTACTGACCAGACATTCCGAAAGTAGTTAACTTTTAATTTAGAAGACAATAATTCTTGTTAGGAGCTGTTTTTGGCATATATGCAGGAATAATCTCTTTTTCAGTTAAATGCCTTGGGTGGCAGTTCTCTAAAAACTAAGAGGTGTCTGCCATCCAAAGACAAAATATCGACAAATATGCGATTTCTTTCGCAGATAAAAACATTTCGGAAAAGCACAACGCA
>JACPTD010000016.1 GCA_016192955.1 Candidatus Woesearchaeota archaeon
CTGTCTGGTTTCAAATATACCTGTTAACCTGAATTATTGCAACCCAAGCTTAAATCAAGTATGTGTAAATGGCAACAGCTTATGCGGCGTATCAGCTGTTCAACAGCCTTCTTGCACTGACACTGACAATGGTTTGAATTATAATGTTAGAGGCACTGTTACACAAGGAAGTTTAAGCTACACAGACTATTGCGAACTTGGCAACAATCTATTTGAAGGTTATTGTGCAGCTAATGGCAGCATAATAACAAACTACCTGTATGTATGCCCAAATGGTTGCAGCGATGGCGCGTGCTTGAGTGCGACACCTGTAATAAATCAAACTAGTCAAACGCCACCGCTTCCAGATTTGATAGTCTTAAATATTTCCATTACACCTTCTAATCCAACAAATCAAGATAGAGTAACATATAGAATAACTGTTAAAAATATTGGAACAGCCGCTTCAGGAATATCCACGTTATGGTTTAATAATTCACGAGTGATTGGAAGATTATTTCCTGATAGTATTGCGCCTGGTTCCACCTATACGACAGTTGATCTGGGAGGGAGTAGTTTAGCAGGAACGAGAACTATTACTGTAATAGCTGATGCAGACAATACAATTCCAGAGTTAAATGAAAACAACAATGTGTTAGTTAAAACCTATACAGTGGCACAAGCACCTCCAGCCCTTAACGTACCAGATAATATACGAATAACAACGAGTGCGGAACTTAGAAGTGCACCTTTTATCTACGGTAACTATATTGTATGGCGTGACTTTAGAGATGGCAACTACGAAATTTATATGTACGATTTGTCAACCAACCAGGAAAGGCGGCTGATAACAGGTACAATAATCCAATCTGTTGCCAGTATATACGAGAATAATATCTTACTGCAGCGCTTAAATAATACCAACAATAGTATTTATCTATACGACCTATCCACAAACCAGGAAAGGCGTATAACACTTGGCAATCATGACCACCGTTCTCCTTATATTTACGGTAATAAAATTCTTTGGGAGGATTACAGAAAATTTGACTATAGGCTTGGGGGCATAAAAAATACAGACATCTACATGTATGACTTGTCAACAAACCAGGAAAGGCAGATAACAACAAATCCTTTAGGCCAATATTACCCCCATATATACGGTGATAAGATAGTATGGTATGACCTAGTAGATGTAATAAATTCAATTTATGACATCTACATGTACGATTTGTCAACCAACCAGGAAAGGCGGATAATAGCAAGGACAGGGTCGTCTCCTTCCATCTACGGTGATAAGATAGTATGGTCTGACAACAGAAATGGTATCCTGAATTCCGACATATACATGTATGACCTGTCAACAAACCAGGAAAGGCAGATAACAACAAATAATGCGGGCCAGGGTGGTGCCATTATATATGCTGATAAGATTGTATGGACAGACAATAGAAATGGCAACTACGACATATACATGTATGACCTGTCAACAAACCAGGAAAGGCAGATAACAACGGATGCAGCAGCTCAAGTTAGCCCTTCTATCTACGGCAATAAAATTGTATGGGCGGATAGTAGAAACGGTCACACTTTGCCTTTCTGGAAATATGATATTTACATGGCAACAATCTCCTAAATAATTTTTATTAACGGATAATACGAAAAATTTATATCCACACTCTTTACTTAATTCTTTAAAAAGAGGCATTATAGCAAATCACACAAATATTTGAGCATAAAAATGTGATTTGCTTATTACGAACGAGCAGGTATTGCTCAATTAATTATGCGAGTGAGTATAGATGAATTCTAAATCCCAAGCATGGTATATGGACTTTGCAATAGGGTTGTTGCTTTTTACATTCACTTTGGTTGTTTATTTCAGCTATACCAATAATTTTCAAAGGCAGGAAAAGGACAACCTTGACGTCCTGCTAAATGACGCAAAAGCAGTGTCAACTTCCCTTGCCCTGCCAGGCTACCCTCTGGACTGGAATAATGACACTGTGCTGAGGATAGGCATATCAAACGATCAGGAAATCAACGCGACAAAAGTAAAGCAATTCAAGCAGTATAACTATACAATGAGCAAGGCAAAGTTTGGCACGCAGTATGATTATGTTGTGTTTTTTACAAACGACAAGGGCGAGGTTTTAAACATAAACAGCGTATGTGCTGTTGGCTACCCGCTTGTTAATGCAAGCTACAACATCAAAGCGGCTTATTATTATCAGGATCCTTCTGATTCTTTCCTAAAGGATTTTATGAACAATACTCTTAATGCTGATATTTATTTTAAAAACGAGAATAATGACATTTATAAGCTGGAAGGCTTAATGAGCAACATAAGCAAATACAGCCTAATAGTGTTCGAGCATCCTTTGCTGAGCGGCGGAGACTACAATGAATACTATAGGGAACTCAATAATTACACGGCAAGCGGCGGATTTTTTTTAATCAGCGGGGAACTGGCAACAAGCCAAGGAAGAGTTCTTATCTTTAAATGTTAAGGATGAGATTACATTCAACCAGTATTATTATGTGACAAACAGCACATCGCTTCCTATAGAAGAAGACCCGGATGATGATGATTACAACCCATTTCCTGCAGCTGAATTCAAGCTAATTGCCTCATTTAACAAGACTCCGGAGGATTATGCAATCGCCACATGGCATTATGGCAATGGAACTGCATATTTTTTCAGCGATTTCGATGTTACAGAATTTTCCGGAAATTTTTTACAGGTTGTGGAGGGATTGGCAACAAGCTTTATCGAAGGCACGTGCAATCCCATCAATGCCTCTGTTATAAACAAGAAAAAGCTTGTCAAGACCGAGCGCTATTTGAATTATAAGTCAAAAATCGCCAAGATGGTGGTTTATTTATGGCAATGAAAAAAGGGATATTTTTCACTATCGATGCTTTGCTTGCATCAGGCATTATCATAATTGCAATTTTGCTTATTTCAAATTTTTACTCTGTGGAGCAGCAAAAAGCCAATGTGAACTACGCTTCCCAGGACTTGGTCAGGGTTTTTTCAACAATGACTGTCGGCGAGTCAGACAATGAATACGCAAGGGCGCTGATTGCGCAGGGACAGGTAACAAACATTAACAACACAATATTTGAGCAGGTTGGGGATTTCTGGGCGAACAACGACATAGTGCTTGCAAAAAACCTGATAACAAACCTCAGCGATGCCATAATCCCAGGCAATTACGGCTTCAGCGTGCTTGTAAACGGGGAGGAAATCTACTCAAGGAACATCCCTGTAAAAAGGGTGCTTGTTTCGTCAAGAAAAATAGTAAGCGGCATAGCAAAGGCAAAGCCTACAGAAGGGTTTACCGCAAGGGCTTTGCTGAGCGGGATAAAAAGCAAGAAGACAAACGCTTATGCTTACTTCGGAGGCTATGAAGGCGATGGCAATTTAACAAAAAAACTGACTTTGCCGAATGATGTGATTTCTTTCAACAGCTCTTATCTTGAGGTTGATGCCGGCGGGAATTTCAACCTTTATATTAATGGATTTTTTTCAGGCAGCTACGCAAAAGGCTCAGGCGGCGGTGGCGATATGCGCGCTGACAAGTGGAATTTAAGCGATGATTATCTTGCAAATTTCAGAGCAGGGGAAAATAAGATAAACATAAATTTCACATCAGGCGGCAGCTATATTGCAGGCGGATTTTTGAGAGTGGCTTACATCACTTCTTCCCTTAATGACACGCAGACTCCTGGCTATGAAAAATACATGTTTCCCGGCATTGAAGGGACTATAAACCTGTACTCGTCAGTTTATGTGCCAAACTCATTAAACGATATGAGCGTATTTCTCAATTATTCAAGCAATTACACAATGTTCCTGAGGCTTGGAAACACGACAATATACGAGAATAACACAAATGGCACAAAAACAGAGATAACCTTGGCAAACTCAACATTGAGGGATTTGATTGACTATTCAATATTCAACCAAAATACCATTCCATTGAGAATGGGCTTGGCAAATGCAACAAGCCTCAGCGGAACAGCAGACGCTGTGCTGGTCAGCGATGTGAGCGGGAGCATGGAGTTTTGCTCGCAGACAAGCAGTTGGAGCGGTCCTTTTTCTCAAGGTTATTCTCCAACAAGAGGGTGTATATACAATGGTATGTGGCGTGGTAATGAGTTATGGTATTGGGTTTACTACAATGGAAACCCAACAGGTTACGCAGAAGCAAATCAAACAAACTGGAATAATGGATTGAACGATTTATGTGGATGCAGATGGAATACAAATTGTGGGACTGACGTTACTAAATTATCAATCTACAAAACTGCTGCTGATAATTTTGTTAACATTTCCTTGAATATAACCGGAAATAAGGTAGGCCTAGTTGATTTTAGCGAAACAAATCCGTGGCCGGTTTATATAAACACCTGTTCAAGACGTTCTTCCACCACAACAATCTTTCCAGATTCAATTGCAAGAACAAGTGACTTAACAAACAGCAAATCTCAGATAAGCGACATGATTAATGCAACAGAAAGTTGGTGGGGAACTTGCACATGCTGCGGGATAAATAAAGCTGTTGAAATGCTAAACTCTCAGAGTGGTAGCCAAAGAGAAAAATACATAATTCTAATGAGCGATGGTGAAGCAAATGTACAATGTTCACAACAGTCAAACGGCACAGCAATCAGGGATGCTGTCCAATCAGCATGGGACGCATGCAACCAAGGGATTAGCGTTTATTCCATCGCTTTCGGTGCTGACGCAGACACTGCTACAATGCAGAGGATGAACTGCAGCGGAGGAAGATATTATAATGCAGTTGATGCGTCTAATCTTCAACAAGCTTATAATGAGATCGCAGGCGAGATTAACAAATTAAGCTATAATGAACAAACCATTAATACTTCGAATTTAGCAAAATCTTTTGTCCATCCAAGCTCCTACATAGAATTTAACTACACGGCTTCAGATACACAATTCAACAAGTTGCCTTTATCTTTTGAGACCGACAGGTTTGAGAACAACATTTCGACTGGAACATTGACAATTTATGCAAATACTTCTGTTTTAGATGCAAAAGTAACCTCTTACTCAGGAAGCAAATGGACTGACAATTTGGTTGTCAATAGCAACACTATTTACAGATTAAGCGATTACGGAGATGATTACCAAATCCTAGGCGATCCATTTGCAGTAAACATTCCAATAAGCAGCATAAACCAAGGAGCAAACAGCATAACAATAAGCACAGGATTAAACTCAACATACACAACAAACGGCTCAAGCGATGATAGGGTTATCTACACATTATTATTGAATGGGTTTTCTGATTACAGCGCTGTTGTCGCCAAGTCTGACGGATGCTCGTGGAATGTGGCTTTTGAAGACGAGACATTCTCAACAATAAAAATTCCCGCAGGATACGCTGGAAGCGATGCTTGCAGCTATACGAGCGCAACAAAAACTTACGATTCAAATGACGCCTTAGACAGCACGGTTTATCAATTGTTCAATAACTTAGACCTTGACAAGGACGGAAAGCTCGAGGTAAAAATAGACGAGAACAGCCTTGATTTCAGCACTTTGACAATATCAAAAGTCCCTTCATTGTGGGGGCCTGCAATAATAGAGATAAGGGTGTGGGAGTAAGAAGATTTAAATAGTACCTGTATGTATAGTACTTATGGGTGTTACATTTGGCTATTAAATACAGCAAACATGCCAGAGAGCAGATGGTTGCCAGAGGCGTATCGGAAAAAGAGATTGAAGACGGCATCAATAGGGGCTCCAAAGAACTTCAAAAGCCAAATAAGATTTTATCGTATTATAAGTATTATTGTGTTGTGTACAAAAAAATAGGAAAGGATATTTATGTCATAACTGTTAAACCAAGGTGATGAGAAATGAGATGCCCGGTTTGTGAAAAAGGGACTTTAAAAAAAGGAAATATTGAGGAAACCATGTTTGGCGTGTACTTGGGCAAGTTTCCTGCGGAAATATGCAATAAATGCAATGAGTCTTTTACGGACCAGAAAACCACAGGAGCAATACAAGAAGCGGCCAAGAAAAAGGGAATATGGAACTTAGGGAAAAAGACTAAGATAACAAAAACAGGGAATTCTTTGGCTGTTAGGATACCAAAAGAGATTGCAAATTTCCTGAAGTTAGAAGAAGGCAATGAAGCTTATATACACCCAGACAAGGGTAAGTTAATTGTAGAGTCCATTTAAATAGAGAGCCTCTCTTGATAACGAAATCGAAAGGCTTTCACAATTTAACATGCTAAAAAAAAGGGGCATTTTTTACACAATATCCGCAATCGCCTTGACAATAGTCATAATCACAACTTACAGCGCCTATACAACATACAGGCTAAGCGATAAGATGGAAGTGATAGGCACAAGGATTGAAACAGTTAATTTTTTCATAAAAGACGTTGAAAGGGACATAAACAAAGGAGCTTCGATTGCAACATTCAGGACTTTATTGAGCTTTAACCAGTTCATTGCAAATAATGGAAGCTTCATTGACAATGTAAATGACAGGTTTAAAGAGTCATTTTTAAATGGCACTATAAAACAGCAGCCATTAAGCTTGATGAAAGACTCAACTTTCACTGACTGGGCTGACAAGATTTCTGCAGAAGCTGACAAAATCGATATAAAATTCAATTTCACAATAAATGATGTTAAGATAAACCACACAGCCCCTTGGAGTGTGACTGTTGGAGTAAATTTAACACTTGATGTAAGAGATAAACGGAATACCAGTTATTGGGTGCGGGAAAGGTATCTGGCTAATACAATCAGCATTCTGGATTTTGAAGACCCTCTTTATATTGTCAACAGCAAGGGAAGAGTTACAAATACAATAGTCAAGTCTAATATAACCCAGTTTTTTGTTGAAGGAAAAGTTGACAATTTATTGTTTCATATGAACAATTCTTATTACATAGCGCATGATGACAGCCCAAGCTTTTTAATGAGATTTGAAGGAAATCTTGGAAATTCAACTTATGGAATTGAAAGCCTTGTCAATCTTGCTGAATTCCAAGAACAAGGGTTGCAATTAAAGGATAGAAGCATTGTTGATTACATTTATTTTGGAACTAAGCCAACAACAAATTTTAGGATAAATAACACTCCAGAATGGTTTAAGATAGACGGAAGCTTGCCTGCGCCTGGTGTTGACAAAGGAGAGCATCTAGATGTTTATCAGGTTAGGAATATAACTATTTAAGTTAGATGCCTCCAGGTGGTGGAGGGGGTGGAGGGGGCGGTGGAGCGCCGCCATCATCTCCTGACGTGCCTGTGCCTGATCCGTCTGGAGCGACTGTTACATTAACCCTTGCGGTAGCAGGATTGCTTGTTGCTCCTGACCAATCAACTGCAATAGCCCCTACCTCATATATTCCGGAATTTAGGAATCTTATCCTTGGCTCAAAAGAACCAGGGTTTGAATTTGTTATAGAAAAGGTGCTAGGCGCTGGACCTCCTAACAGAGTTCTAATGGTAACTTGTACATCCTTAATGTCTATGATTCCATCGGGGTCCGTACAGCTATATGAAGGAACGAAAGTACCGGGACCCATATTATATATTCCAGAACTAGTTGTTGGATTTACAGTCCTGCAAACAGGGGCTGAATTAGGAACTATGATCATGCCATATAGCTGCTCCGGGACTCCACTAGTCAATCTTACCGCCCCTAGTGGATAAACCTTTGAATCAGTCGGAACAAATGTTGCAATTCCGTTATTCAAGGAAGTGTCTAAAGGCCCATGTGTCAACAAAAAGGTACTCATTGGACTATCATTATGGAAACTAAAAGTACAAAGCTGATATTTTCGGCATACTGCGGTGGTCGAACTTGCTCTTGGAAAACTACCATCTGCAAGTCCCAGTGACAGCAGCCCTTCCAGCCCATCAGGATTGTTCTGCCCTGTTTGATTGCTTGAAGTGATTTGCATACCAGGAATTCTGACTCCTCTATTGAATTGTACGCTTAAGTCCAAATCTAAGGTTCTTAACACAACAGGTTCATTAAATAATAGCTTTCTTTCTACGCTACCTGGACCGTATACTGGTATTTCACCTATATCGCTATGAAATCCTTCAGCGCGAAGTATTCTGACTCCATTTTGATCTACCAATCCTTCCAAGCGAGCAACTGGAAATCCAAACACCTCTTCAGCCAAACTTGTGACGTCAGCTATGTACTGATGATTTTTTCCATCCAGCATGTGCATCCTGCCAAATCTATCAGCTACAAAAATTCTATAATAATCGGTGCCGTTAAGATTAATCTTTAGTTTTCCTACACTTGCACCCTCAGAACCAATCTTTCTAGCAATATAAGGTCCTACGTCTATTCCATCAGCATCCTGTCCATATAATAAAGTCCTAATTGTCGGATTTCCATTATTATCCGGTACAACGCTTCTAACTAAATAATAAGGTGAATCCCTGCCTTTTAATCCTAATTCTGTTACAGCAAAAGGTATTTTTCCGCCTTCAGTGAATCGCCTTGTTAGTTCTGGATTGGTCTGTGCAGGCATATTTCCATAAACCTCCCGCACCACAACCGGGCTTGTTTGCTGCGCATATGTGCTGTTTGCCCAGATACCCTCTACTATTCCTGTCAATCCAACGCTACCGAGAAAACTAGCCAATGCTCTTTGCCATTTAGTATGACTGGAACCTCCCTCCCCGAACACGTGTTGTAGATAGAAGTATGCACCTATAGTTGCATGCTTTATTCCAGGAGGTAAGTTTCTTGGATCTGCTATTCTTGAATAAGCATCTAGAACCTTGTTTACTATTGTCATAACCTAAACAAACAAATATCAATATTTAAACCTTTCTATCTAACTCACTTGAAAGTAGTAAGAAAAGATTTCAATTTTAAAACATAACATTTTTAAACAAGCAAAAACAAAAATTCATCAGGATGGAAATAGCAAGCAGCGTTATAGAGACAGGAGTTGACAAATTAGTTAGCATTGTCAAGCAAAGGGGAAGAATCGCTTTGCTGGATGCTGCAAAAGAGCTTGGGGTAAGCATTACCGTAATCCAGGAATGGGTTGAATTTCTTGAGGAGGAAGGAATAATAAGCGTTGAGTACAAATTAACAAAGCCCTATCTTGTTGACAGAAAGCTCACAAAAAAGGAAGTTGAGTCAAAGGCAAAGGAATTCGCAAGCAAAAAAGACGTTTTTGTAAGGAAAGCTGAGGTAAGCTTGAGCTTTCTTGAAAAGCATGCTGAGGAATTAAAAAAGGTTAAAATAGAGTTTGATAAGATGAAAGCTGAGCTTGGAATGGAGCTTGACACAGTCAGATATGAACTCAAGGAGCTGGAAAAATACCAGCAGATGAGGCAGGATCTCCAGAAGCAGATTGAAGAGCAGAAATATGGCACAAAAGCAAAGATTGAGGAGTTCGCAAGGCAGATACTTACAGAGCAGAGAAAATACCAAGAGCTTGTCGCTGACCTGAAGAGAGAAAGGGAAACCTTAAGCAAAGAGAAAGTAGAGGCAAATTCAATAGAAGAGAGCGAGAAGATACTCAACAAGAAGCTTGCAGAGCTTAAGAACATGATAGTCACCATAGAAAAAAGAGTATCTGATGAGGATGATGCAATAAAAAATTCCGAATCGCACATAGAAAGGCTCAACCTGCTGATGGAAGACATAAAGCAGCATGTTGATCAGGAAAAGTCATCAATTGAGCCGCTTGTGCTGAAGAGCAAAGAGCTTAAGGACAAGATGATGGAGCTGCAAAAAAGCATAGTGAAAAAGCTCTCAGAAAAGCAGAAGAGCGCTGTCAATATCGATGGCATGACAAAGAAAGTGAATAATTTTTTTGAAAGGAAGCTGGCTGTTGTCAATCTTGTGGACAAGGTGAATAATGACAGTGATGAACTTGAAAAAAGCCTTATTGAGCTGATAAAAAAGGCCAAATCGTTCCAGCTAAGCGCCAAGGGAAAAGACATGGGCAGGGAAATGATTGAGCTTGAGAAGAAGTTTGAAGATGTTGATAAAAAGAAAAGCGTGTTTGAGGAGGAGCTCAAGAAATTTAGTTCCTTTTTCAAAAAATAACTGGCATAAAAAAAGAGGTGTGATATTTGGTTAAGTTCATACATACAAAAAAAGAGGAGAAAGCAGCTGATAAATCCAAAACAAGAGATTCAATACTGCGCAAAATAGAAGACAAATTTCTCCATGGGCATCCGGAAGCCAAGCCAAAGGACAAGAAAGTTGAAGAGCACAGGCGCAGCTTGTTCGGCGTATTCAAGGCTTTTCAGTCAAAAAAAGCCCAAGAAAAAGAAAACACTGAGGTAAAAGGCATAAGCGCCGTGCATCTGCCTGCAACTGAAAAAAGTGAGATAAAGGTCACTGGGCTGCCGCCAATTGTGCCAAAAGAGGAAACTAAAACCAAGGAAGAACCGAAACGCGGCGTATTGCCTGCTAAAAAAGAGGACGTAAAAATACTTGCAACATACAACTTTGTTTCTGACAACATACCAATAACAATCAATATATACAAAAAAAAGGGCGAATTCGTGCCTATATATGATGTGTCGATATCAAGCATAAGCAAGACAACTGAGATAATCCTTGAGAAGATAAGGGAGGAATTGACAGCGCAGGTAAGCCTGGGCATGGTTGACATTCTGCAAACAAAAGACACAGGAGTCATAGAGCAAAGGTTCATGGATGCAATAACAAATCTTGTCAGCAAGCATTTTCCTGACGCTGATGAAAAGACAGAAAACTTTTTGAAATCCTACCTGATACAAAGAAGCCTTGGGCTTGGAAGCATTGAAATCCTGATGGACGACGTGAACCTTGAAGAGGTGGCAATAAATGACGCTGAAGATCCTGTATGGGTATATCATGTGAAGTTCGGCTGGCTGAAGACAACAATAATGCTTGCAAGCGAAGAGCAGACAAGGCACTATGCAACAATGATTGGCAGAAGGGTTGGGCGCCAATTGACAATTTTAGAGCCGTTAATGGACGCCCATCTTAAAGGCGGCGACAGGGTGAATGCAACTCTCGAGCCCATATCTGTAAAGGGCAACACAATAACATTGAGAAAATTCGCAGCCAAGCCATGGACTATAACAGATTTCATACAGGACAGCACAATCTCGCCGGAAGCGGCTGCATTGATATGGCTCGGAGTGCAATACGAGCTTTCAACACTGATTTCAGGAGGAACCGCAACCGGAAAAACTTCTATGCTTAACGTGGTGGCGAATTTTTTTCCTCCAAACCAAAGGGTGATAAGCATAGAAGACACAAGGGAAATCCAGCTGCCAAAATTCCTGCACTGGGTTCCCATGGTCACAAGGCTTCCAAATCCTGAGGGCAAGGGCGAGGTTTCCATGCTCGACCTTCTTGTGAATTCATTAAGGATGAGGCCTGACAGGATTATTGTCGGCGAGATAAGAAGGAAAAGGGAAGCTGAAGTGCTGTTTGAGGCCATCCACACGGGCCATTCTGTTTATGCAACAGTGCACGCAAATGACGCGCATGAGACGATAACAAGGCTCACAAATCCTCCTATTGAGATTCCGAAATCCTTGCTGCCTGCCATATCCATGATAGTTGTCCAGTACAGGAACAGGCGAACAGGGGTAAGAAAAACGTTCCAGATAGCTGAAATACTCCCCGATGCAGAGCCCAATGTGCTTATACAGCTTGACATAAGAAAAAGCATCCTGAAAAAAGTCGCAAACTCAAAAGCCCTGCTGGGCACAATAGAGCTATTCACAGGATTCTCAAGAAACGAGCTGAGCAGGTCTTTAACAGAAAAAGAGGCTGTGTTGAAATGGCTTGTAAAAAATAAGATTAACACTGTTGACACTGTTGGAAGGGTAATGGCGGAGTATTACACAAACACTGACAATTTGATGGCTCATGTAAGAAAAAACAAGCTTCTTGGTGATTAAAATAAAGATTAGCGACTAAAATGAAGGCAGGATTTTTAAGCACAATCTTCCAGAGAATTGCAAAAGCGTCCCCTGGGCTGAAATTAAAGCTGAAGCAGGCGGGAATGGACGACAAGCCTGAAGATTTCATAAAAAAAACATTCATTTCAGCCTTTTACATGACAACAGGCTTGTGTGTTTTTTTGTTTTTGGTTCTCGCAAAATTAAATGTTCTTAAGGGTGTGCTGTTTTTTATTGTGCCCGTAATATTTGCTGTAATGTTCTTTTACATGATAAGGCTGCCTGATGTCAGGATATCAAGAAAGGAGAAAGAGATAAGCAGGGAAATTGTTTTTGCAGGCAGGTTCATTATAATAGAGCTTGAATCCGGAGTCCCTCTGTACAACGCCATGCTGAATGTCTCAAAAAATTATGATATCATAGGCAGGTATTTCAAGGAAATAACAGACAAGGTTGATTTGGGGACGAGCATGGAAGACGCATTGAATGAGGCAGTTGAGTTCATCCCTTCAAATGACTTCAGGAAGATTTTGTGGCAGATTATAAACTCGATGAGGACAGGCTCCAATGTGGCAAAATCGCTTTATTCTGTCATGGAGCAGGTAACAAAAGACCAGATTACTGAAGTCAACAAATACGGCAAAAAGCTCAACCCATTGGCAATGTTTTATATGATAGTCGCTGTCATTTTGCCTTCTTTGGGGATGACAATGCTGATAATACTTTCATCATTCATAAAGTTTGAGATAAGCCTGACTGTACTGCTTGCTCTTGCAGGCTTCCTGGGATTTGTGCAGTTTATGTTTATTTCCATGGTAAAGTTCTCAAGGCCTGCAATTGAGTTTTAAGCCTTTGCGAGAATGCTAAAATGCCAGTTTAAATGCAATGTTCAGCATAAAAAACCTGTTCAAGAAAAAAAGCGGCGCAGCCCAGCCTGAGAGAAGAATTGATTTCTTCAAAAAAAAATACAAAAAAGCCCGGCAAAAAAAATTAACCGCACAGGAGAGAAAGCAAAGGCTGAAGGATTACCTTGAAAGGGCTGGCCTTCAGGTGAACACGCAGAAGCTTTTCAAAATCTTTTTCAACACAGCTATTTTGATAAATCTAATAATATCAGGCTATCTTATTTATTATTTCTCTGCCACATACGGCATATCATGGGGGACTGTGGTTGCATCCATGCTTGTGCTCTGGGTTCTTGTCTTCATACTGCTGATATTTGCAATGTGGATTGCATTCTACATTGCTGTGGACCTAAAGATTTTCAAGAGAAAGGTTGACATTGAGGAGGTTTTGCCTGACTTCCTGCAGCTTACAGCCTCAAACATAAACGCAGGAATGACTATTGACAAGGCTTTGTGGTTTGCGGTAAGGCCCAGGTTTGGGGTCTTGGCAAAAGAGATAGAGGCAGTTGCAAAGGAAACAATGAGCGGAGTTGATCTAAAAACAGCCCTGGAGAAGTTTGCTGCCAGATACGACTCAGTTGTCTTAAAGAGATCTATAAGCATGATTAATGAGGGCGTGGAAGCTGGCGGCGAGATAGGGAATTTGCTGAACAGGATAGCTACAAACATACAGGAGCAAAAGGCAATGCTAAAGGAGATGTCTGCCAATGTGACAACTTATGTCATATTCATAACCTTTGCCTCTGTGGCTGCTGCGCCGTTTTTGTTTGCATTGTCGGGCGTTTTAATAGAGGTGGTGCAGAATCTCGGCTCTGCCCTGGGAAGCACGACAAATGTTGCTGCAACATCTGGAATCAGCCTGAGCTTTTCAGGAACAGGAGTGACACAATCCGATTTCAGGATCTTCGCAATTGTGTCCTTGGTAATAACCTCGCTGTTCTCGGCAATGATGATCTCAACCATAAAAAAAGGGAACATAAAGTCAGGCGTGAAGTACATCCCCATTTTCATATTCATATCGCTGGCCCTCTATACAATTGCGCAGGGATTGGCAGGAAAACTGCTTGGATTTTTTATATCGTGAATATAACATAACCAGCGCAATTATCTATATGAAAAGATTTATATATTAGTTATTCAATTTGTATTCAAAATAAAATTATTTTAAAAAGAAGGTGAAATTAATGAAAATTACCACACAACATAAAAAAGCCCAAGCTGCAATGGAGTTCCTGATGACTTATGGCTGGGCCATACTTGTCGTGCTTGCTGCAATCGCTGCTCTTGCTTATTTTGGCGTTTTAAGCCCAGAGAAATTTTTGCCAGAGAAATGCATTTTGCAGCCTGGAATCGCTTGTGTCAGCCACAAGGTAGAGCCTTCAAAAGTCACGCTTGTCATATCAAACGGCATGGGAAGGACAATGATAATAAACAGCATAACTGTAGGGAGCTGCAGCGGCACATTCAACCAGACATTGCTTAGCGGAACTGATTATACATTTGTAGTAGGGGGAGCATGCAACAACGGCATCTCAAAGGACAAATTCAAGGGGGATATAACCTTAGCTTACACTGAAAAAGACACTAACCTTACCAAAACAGCATTTGGCAATCTTAACACAAAAATTGAGTGAGCATTGGCAAAAAAGAAGGTGAAAATTATGAGCAAAAAATCACAGGCAGCATTGGAATTCTTAATGACTTATGGCTGGGCCATACTTGTTGTTCTTGTTGCAGTAGGCGCCTTGGCTTATTTTGGGGTTTTAAGCCCTGACAAGTTTTTGCCTGCCAAATGCATTTTGCAGCCTGGAATTGCATGCTTAGACCACAAAGCAACTTTGACATCGCTTGTGGTTAGAGCCCAGAATTCTGGTGGGTATGACCTAACTGTTAATAATGTAAAGGCAACTGGTTGCACATGCCAGTCAAATCCTATAGCAGGAGATTGCACTTTACTATCAATTGGAACAACGCTTGCAAACGGAGGAGCTGCAACATATACATTAACCTGTGCAAATTTAGGCTTATCAAAGTATAATGGGCAGTTTAACATCACTTACACCACATCAATTGATTTAGGTGGAATTCAGCACACTAATGTAGGTCAGATAACAACAAGGATAGAATAAGCGATTGTTTCTTTTTTATTGTTTTATTATATTCCACCAAATACACTCTAACTTTGTTCTGGCATACTCATTGAGTCTGTCCAATCTCCATATTCACTTACTGCGTCCATGACCATTATCATTCCAAAACGAACCTCCACAATTCCTTTTTGATGCAAGGGTATTGTTGAATATCAAGCGAGCAAGCACTCCAGTTTTTTATTGGGGCTTAACCTGAGCCTTAGAATGATGTATTTCGGGGTAGCTAAACCCACAACAACAGAAAATAGCTCGCTGTGCCGATTGCTTCAAATTTGAAGTAACCTCTTGTAATTAACCACCCATGGGAGAATCTTTTAAAACCCACTCTTGGCTTTTTCTCAAAAAGCACTTGTTAAAAATAAAAGAAATAAGTTAAAAACAAAGATTTACTCTCCTTTCTTCTTCTGCCACATGAAGTAGCCTAGTCCAGCTGCAATAACTATAATAGCAACAACTATCCATGCAATCGCTGTGCTGCTTAGCTTTTTCTCCATGACCTCAGGTGGAACTGGCGGAACTTCTGGTGGCACTGCCTGTGGAACTTCTGGCGGCAGAACTTCTGTTGGCGGAACTTCCCCAGATGGCGCTACTAATACCGGAGCTGCTTCCCTGCTTCCTATGGCAAATGTGCTAAATCCTGGAGTTGTTGCTTGGTACAATACGTTATTTGCATCATCGCCTGTCTTTGCTGTTAGAAGCGCATTCCACTTGCCTTCGCTGTACCTGTACAGCAAAACATCAGCTTCCGCAACCCCATTGCTTGTCAGCCATGATTTTGGCACTTTAAAGTTGACTGAAATCTTTGAGGTGTCTGAATCAGCGATATTTGATTTAGTCAATTGCAAGTACTGGTAGACTTTTGCTGCAGCTGGTGTTGATATCGGGTTTGCAGTCAAGCTTGCAACTTTTATCTCAGCATTTGCAACAGTATTCTTAACATCAACTATGACACCTGTAACGGCTATTTTTTCATTATTAACTGTTATAACCCCGCTTGAGCCAGCTGCCAGACTGTCCCATTTTCTTGATGTGCTTGCTGCTTCAGCGCTTGGCACAGCTGCTCCTCCACCTCCACTTGATGTTGATGCGGCGGCGGCTGCGTCTGCGGCGGCGGCTGCGTCTGTTGTGAAGCTAAATACTGTTGTGTTTGTCTTGCAGTTTTCATTAAAGTCACATACAGTTACATTAAAGTAATATGTTGTGGATGCTGATAAACTGCTTAAGGTTACAACTTGTGTTTCGTTAAAATCAGTTTCCATTGCTGAAGATGTCAAAGATGTGTTAGTAGTGCCAAAAGCTACTGTTGCATTGACAGTTTCATTTGTGCCTGTGATTGTAACTGTTGCGCTTGTTGTGCTTGGTGAAGATGTAATTGCTCCATTATTTGGTGGAGTATTGTCAGTCACATTGAACTTAAAGAGATAAGTGTTAATGTTGTTATTTGCGTCTATTGTAAAGAAAGTAAAGTTATTCGGCGCTCGAGTGTCATTGTAATTTTTGAACCGTTCTGTACTGCCAAGGCACACATTTCCTGTTTTTACCATGGAGAAGTTGGCTGTTGTAACATTATGGGTGTATAGGCATGTAACTGTATCTTCTGAAACTGTTATATTTGGAATAAACATGCCTACGCTATGATTCATTGAAGAGGGTGTTGTCACATTAATTGTAGGAAACCCACCATAACTCCTGAGCTGTTCCAGTATTAGTCGTTTTTGATATGTTCACTGGCCATTCAACAACTCCAAAGTAGGAGTCATTGCTTGGCAGGAATTCCTCAAGCGAGTTATTGAAGCTTACAGACATGAGTACTGAATTTGTCCAGTTATTTCGAAGATGTGCTATTGCTGTTGACCTATTAACAAGGGGTGTAAAGTTTATCTTGTCCCAGTTGGCACTTGAACCGTTGAAATCTGTAATTGAGACATTTGTTTTATTCGAATTTTGTATAGTGAATAAAATTTCATAAATGGTTTCAGATGATATGTTACGCTGACCGCTGCCGCTTTTTGCCGTAAAGACTCCTGAGTCTGCTTTTGCCCTTATAGTAACATTCATGATAGCAGGGCCATAAGGTCCTGCAGAATAATTTGAAGAGCTTTCACTCAGATTGCCAGGGTCTAACAATCCGGTACTCTTAAATGTTATAACACTGCTGTTCCTGACATTTCCCAATGTGTCATTTACCGATATCTTTATTGTGTGTGTTCCTGGCGTAAAGTTAACTAGTCTGCTTATGATTGAGGTGTTTTGTCCAGTGCCTCTTGTTAAGTTCGTAGTTTCGTTAATTGAATGGTTTAGCACTGTATTTATGCCATCCAAATAGTAAAATATTGAATCTACGTGGCTTTCACTGTCAAATGCTGATACGTTTACAGATGTCAAGTTATCAAAAATCGAGCCTTCTGTAGGTGTATGGAAAACTAAACTCGGAGCTTCATTGTCAACTGTAAACCCAAATACGGTTGTATTGGAATTGCCTGCTTTATCTGTTATTGTGATTGTTAATGTCCGGTTGCCTGATGTGGTTGGGCATGTTGATTCATTAAATGGGTAGATAGCAGTTGCATTTTTTGTGAGCACAGTTGCTGATGTGTTGCAACTTGAAACATAGGTAAGATTTTCAATGCTTACAGCACCACCTGTTCCTGAGAAAGTGAGTCCCATTAACGAGGTTATAGGTGTGTTATTAACTGGGTTGTGCTTTTCAGAAATGTTCCTATTGTTTAATAAGTCAGTTATATTGTTTAGCACCAGCCCAGGGACACTTCCGCTTTGAACTGTAAATAGATGGGATGTCTGGTTAACATTGTTCCAAGTGTCAACCACTCTTACAGTTATATTGTGTGTGCCGTTGCCTAATGTGCATGCAGGATCATCTGCAATCTGGAATGAAGAGTTTCTGAATTTTTCTATAAAATTAGTGCCAACTGTTCTGTCAAAAAATGCAGATTTCTGGCAGCTGCTTTCAACACCTACACCTGCTCCTACAGTACCGTCAACACTTACGTTTATGCTGGTCAATTGGTTTGGCTCATTTAAAAACCAGCTTATTATTGGCCTTGTGTCGGTGGTATTAAGCCCATTTACACTAATAGTGCCATTTATGGTTACAAGAGCAGGGGTTGTGTCATTAATCTGTATTGTTATGTTTCTAACAATAGCTGAATTATTAATATTGCCTAATGTGTCATTTACAAGAATCCTAAAGCTTACATTTTTTCCTTCAAACGCATCATTATGGCCTGTAGATGGCACGAAGCTAAAATTAGCAGTTGCATTTGTCCTTGTTCCAACATTGGTTAGATTAAATTGGTTGCCGAACTGGTTAGTGCTTGCATTTACCGTCTGCCAGCCAGGTGTGCTAGCATTATAGAACTGCAGTACCGCATTAAATGGCTGTGTCAAGTTATCTGTATAGTTTGCAAGCGCAAATAGCTTTCTTCCTTGTGCCCATGTGCCATCTCCGGCAGCAGGAACAGTTGCTGGGTCTTGTCTGCCTAAAGATGCGGTAGTATCATACACAGAACTATTTGAAAAGTTTAAGGTTAGTAAGACAGGCGGTATCTGGTCAACTATGATTAATACAGAAGTCACATTCCTATTTGAGTTATTGCTTGCATCTACAGCTGTAACAGTTATATTCTTAGTTCCATTTGTCAATGCTGAAACTGTAACAGTGCAATTTACACCATCAGTTAAATTGCCCATGGCATTTTCACCAGTTATATTGAAGACGCTTGAGTTTGTTGCAAATCCAACAGGAAAACAAGTCAAATTTCTGCCTATGCCGCTTATAAAGAATACCCCAGCACTCAATCCTGTATCGCCTGCAGGCACAACAGTAACATTAATGGTATTATTAATAGACATATTGATCCCTGTGCTGTTTAAGTCTGCTACTGTAAAATTAATCACAATGGAAGTGCCTGTTGTATTAAAGATTGATACATCAGATGGAGGAGTTTGATGCCTTGTCCTGCCACCATCGTTGTTGATTAAGCTTCCATGCAATTGTATTTCTGGAGCGCCTGTATCATTGCCAACTGTGCCTTGGGAGAAGTGACTTACAAAAGTGTATGTTTTTCCTGTTGTTAATGCAACACCATTTAATTGTGCTTTGTCACCCTCAAGCCAGCATGCACTTGCCCCCCCTACTGTTGAATTTGTAAAAATTGTATTCAACACAGCTGAATCATTATTAGCTCCAAATGCTGTTGCATTACATCGGTTAATTGCTGTGCAATTTGGGCTGCTGAAAAGGTCTGATCCTGAACAATACATATGCTTATCAAATCCAACGCCAGCAAGCTCTATGACGCCAAATTTATATAGCACGAAGCTTGGGATGAATTTGGCAAATTCGCCTCCTGCCATTGTGGTTGCAAACCCGCTTCCTATAGCCTGAGTGACGCCTTTTTGAGCAGTTGTAGTGAGATTTGCATTGCTTAAATTTCCTAGTTGGTTTTCATCAACTCTCAAGCCAACAATGTATATCTTAGTTGTTGCGCTAGTGTTAAATATAAAAGTGTAGTTTCGAGCTAGCGGGTCAAAAAAGCTCGCTGCAGCAGGCGTGCCTGCGCCTCCTGTAGAATCTGCAGCTGAAGGGATTTCTGTTCCATTTCCAAATGTTATGTTTATTCCTACTGAGCCTGCTGAGCCAAAGCTTTGCAATGTCTCTTCGAATTGTGTTATATTGCCGCCTGTAACCAAAAAGTCATAGGAACCTATGCATCTTGAATTGCCAGCGCTGTCATTTGCGCAGAATATAACGCTATGAGCTCCCGGACCTCTCCAAGTGCTCGAAAAATTTAGTGAAACGTTGATTGTATACGTCTCCATTACGTTGATATTGGTGCTGGTAATGGACCTCAGCATTGATATATTTTTAACCGAGTTGCTTTGGCCAATGCTAAATTCCGCGTTGACACTGCTATTCTCCAATTGGCCGATTGTAGAAAATGTTGACGCTAAAAGTGATTGGCCATCCTGTGAAATTTCCAGTTGATCCTCCCCATAAACCATTACTTGTCAGAGTCGCATTTGGCGTTAGGGCAACCAATCTTGGCGGGGCTGTGTCAATATAAATTGAGCGATTCCCCGAGAATGTCAATCCACTAGCAACGCTTGCATTAGTAAAGTTATAACACGCAATTGCAAACGTATAATTTCCATCTGCGCTGAATGTATGATTCACATAACTTATTGTCTGATTGGATATATTAGCGTCTTCAGTTGGTGAATCTATAGTAATATTTTTTGCAATATCCCATTTTATGACATTGGTAGTGCTGTTTATCCACAGACTGCAATTCGACCTATTTTCATGTAAATCTGCTTGCCCTGCTGCATCACCAAAACTCCAAGTGGCATTATATGTAATGTTAACCTTTCTAGAAGCTGTGTTATTAAAAATTGTAAAATTTAATCCATGTGGGGTGCCAGGTGATATAATATTAAGAGTCATTGCCTCGACATAGACTACACTTAAAACAAAAATCAAAACTATAGAAGCTAACAGCACTAAATTTACCTTGCCCTCTCGAGAATTAAAAAAACTACTGTAACCCTCTTTTTTCATCATCACTCCTCTTATATATGTATAATATGTGGCAAATAATTAAAGATTATTGGTTTGGCAGCATATATTTAAATCTTTTGATTTATAACATAACCTGCATGTAAAAATTCTAGCTAATAACGTAAAATTTGAAACACAAAACCCCCTTTGGATTTCAAAAAATCAGAGAATATTTAAACTTTGTTATATTGTATATCCTGCAATACATATATTTAACAAAATGTTTTTATAAACATACTTCAACCGAATTTTAAGATGTTGGTCAGGAACACAACAAAAGGCAGGGTTGTCCAGCGCGATGCCGAGCTAATTGAGGATATTCTATCAAAATTTATCGGCTTGATGTTCTCTGCAAAACAAAAAAAGGCTTTAATTTTCAAATTTGACAAGGAAAAGGTGATTGCACTGCATATGCTTTTTGTTTTTTACCCGATAGATGTTTTATTTCTGGACAAAGGCAAGATTGTCGTGGATAAGAAAGAGAATTTCAAGCCATTTGCATTTTACAATTCCAGGAAAAAGGCGATGTACGCAGTTGAATTGCAGAATGAAGCTATAAAAAAGTCTAAAACAGGAGTAGGCGACAAAATTGAATTTTGATTTATAGTCAGCCACAAAAATAATTGGGTATAGTTGTGGCTTCCTAATAGTCGACAACAAATCATAAATAACACCTAATTACTTTGTTAGTCGACTATATTTCATATTTTTGAATAAAATTGATATAAAGCATGCCAGCAAGTACACCAAAACCAAATTCAACGCAAAAGCCACCGGGTTGAACAAAAAGCCCCCAAACCTGCCAAAATATTCTCCAAGAAAAAATTTATTTGCGTTGCTAGAAGCCCCTTCGATGCCCCCTGTTATCATGTATTGAAAAGGAAATCCGTGGGCGTTGTAGCAAAATGCGAAGAAAAAGCTTACTGCGCAAACGCTTTCTTTTGCAAAATAGGAGTATACAATGCCTATAAACAAAAATATTAATATTTTAAGGCCAGATGGTTTTAAGAACTCTTTTACATTCATAAAAAATGAAGAATATCTTTTCTATTTAAAATTTTGCAATAAGCAAATCAACAACCTTTAAATAACTAAAACAAATTCTCTATGTTGGCGGGGACGTCGTATAAAGGAGCAATCCGTACAACCTGGTTATTATCGCCGGCTCCAGTATTGGAGCGTTGAGCTTTTAGCGATGAAAGAAAATTGGCGATACCGGCTGATCTTTGCAAGAAATTGCTAAGAGTCGAAATCAGAGTTCAAATCTCTGCGTCCCCATTTTCTCCATACAAAAAATCAGCAAATCTAATAATAAACTTCCTGTTCTTTGTTTGTTTCTTCGCTTAAATCCTTATTATTGCCTTGCAAGTATTTAATAACCCCGAAAGATAGGCCTATTAAAGCAAGTATAATGGCAAATCCTATCAAAATCGCTTTTAAAATGGCTTTGAGACTTGCGCCCAGCAATCCTCTTTTTGCCACAATGACATCCCCTTTTAAATGAATCTGCGCTAATGCCTTTTCATTGTCCTTGATTGTAACAACAAACGTCTGCTCGCCTATCGCGTTCCCTTTTGAGGAAGCATACAGGTATATTGTCTTTGACTCTTTTGGCTTTATGATAAAGGCGTTTGACTCCTTCAATCTCAAATCAGCCCAGTTTGCGCCATCCATAAGCAAGGTGTAAGTTTTTGCATCATTCCCCTCATTTGTTAAAATCAGAGGGTATATTACCTCGCTGCCGTCATTTTTCATGTTTTGTCTTAATAGGGGCGCATTTATCACAAGCCTGTCACTCACAAACTGCCTGGCTTGATCACTCTTGCCTAGAATAAAAACAGGAAACTCCTTGACTTCGCTCTCGCTTCCAGACTGGGAAACTATCTCCAGCCTTAGGGTGTAAGTTCCTGTCGGCACATTATCAGAAATTTTCAGCGCAAAATCTTCTTTTGCTTCAGGAAGCTTGCTGTTTTTAATGTTGCCTAAAAACTTTGTTGATGAAACTTCCAGCTCCGGTATGCTGATCTTTGCGCTTATGCCGTCAAGGGGAACAACTCCAAGATTTTTAAAATTCAACGTCACAACAAGCGATTTGCCTGCTTCTGCATTGCCCTCAGGGCTTAGTAAAACGCTGCTTATAATGAAAGGAAATTTCTTCTGGCTTATTTTCAGGCCGTAAAGCTTCTCTTCTGAATTTCCCTCTGCATCAATAACTTTTACCCTGAGCTTGAAGCTGTTTTGCTCAAATTGTCCTATCAAAGGCAGCTCAAGGTCTTTAACTGTGTTTTGTCCATCGAGCACGTCAAATGTTGTCGTGGCATCTGCAACAACATCCCCATTTTCAAATGCAAGCACAGCGTCAACATGGGCATCCTCAACATCCTCAAGAGATGTAAGCCTTACTTTCAGGTTGAGCTTTTTTTCGCCTTGGTCTATTACGACAAAATTATTCTCGCCTTCTGCCAGAATCTTATTTTCAACCTCTACATTGTCTATCGAAACGTCCAAAGCCCTGCCGCCTGCGCCGCCAGCTGTTCCATCCCTTCCACGCATTTGCATGCCGTATGTCTGCTGAACAAAATCCCCTTCAGCATCAATAATTTTAACGGTTAATTCAAAAGAATTGCTTTGCCTCAGCCTGTCTATAAGCTCCAGCCTGAGCCCTCTTGCGAGGGTATTGCCGTCTTGCAGATTGAAATTTGGAGACGAGTCTGCAATAACATTGCCGCTCCTCAAGTCCCTAAGCACAGCTTCGACACGGGCATTTTCCAGGTCTTCCAGAGCAGTAAATTCAACCAAAACATCAAAATTATCGCTTTCATCAATGAAATTTGGACTCGATTGCGCAACAACCCTGCCATTTACCCTTACCCTGTCTATTGAGACGTCAAAGGTGCCCCTTCCAATCCTTCCGCCTGTGAACCTTAAGCCGTAATTTTGCGTCCTTGTATTGCCATCTGCGCCAACAACTCTTATATCAAGCCTAAAATCGCTCTGCCTTCTGAGCGAATCTATAAGACGAAGGCTTAACGCCACTACGCTGCTTTGGTTTGTCCTCAGCAGGAAAGTGCCGCTTGAATCGGAAATTGTATTGCCGGTGCTTGAGTCTGTTAAAACAGCCTCGACATGCACATTTGAAATATCATTTAGAGCTGTGAGGCTTACAACGACATCCAAATCGTTTGTGTCTTGCAGAAAGTTTGTCCTGTCCCGTGCAAAAGTATTGCCATTTACCCTTACCCTGTCTATTGAGACGTCAGATGCGGAAAATGAGTCAGATGAAGCAGCAAGGGCATAGGGCGCACTGCTAAATAAAATTCCAAAAGCCAGCAAAAATGCCGTCAAAGCAAAAATCTTTTTATTCATTATGCTAAAGCGGGAATGTGTTGCCCTTTTTAAAGTTTTCGTTATTGGAGAGTAGGTACAAATTTAGTCATTTTAGAATGTGCCTTGCATTAGGTATATAAACAATAAATAAACACCAAAATCCATGATAGCAATAGTCGGGGCTGGTCCTGCAGGCTCTTATCTTGCTTATCTGCTTGCAAGGCAGGGCAAAGATGTGACAATATTGGAAGAGCATGACAGGATTGGGAGCCCTGTCCAATGCACAGGCATTGTCACCCATTCAATTGAGAAATTCTTCAAGTTAAAAAATGAGGTTATAGCAAAAAGGCTTGACAAAGTGGTTGTTGTGGGCAAAAGCAGCAAAATAAGCGTAAATGTTGATGAGATTGTCATGTGGCGCGACAAATTTGACATGTTTGTTGCTGAAATGGCCCAGGATGCAGGAGCCAAGATTCTGCTGAATCACCGATTCATTGGCTTTGATGGAAAGCAGTCAATAAAAGTAAAAGACAGGAAAAACAGCAAGCTGAAAGAAATAAAGGCAGATATAATTGTGGGGGCTGACGGCCCTTATTCTGCTGTTGCAAATGCTGCTGGAATGGGCTCAAATTCAAAAAATTATATTGGCATGCAGGCTAAAATAAGGCTAAAAATGGACACAACTGCATTTGAAACTTATTTTGGCATTGATTTTCCAAACTTTTTCGGATGGGTTGTTCCTGAAAGCGAAGACACGGTAAGGCTTGGAATAGGCTGCTTTGAAAATACCAAGGAATATTTCTATAAATTCCTTAAAATGAGAACAGGCAAAAAAGACATTTTATGCTGGGAAAGCGGCTTAATTCCTTTATACAACCCAAAAAAAACAATACAGAAAGGCAATGTATATTTAATCGGCGACGCCGCAACCCATGTTAAAGCCACAACAGGAGGAGGCATAATACCATCGCTTAAGGCAGCGCACACATTATGCGACTGCATTGCCAGCAACAAAAACTACAACAGGGAATTCAAAAGGCAGTCTGGAAAAGAACTCCTTTTGCATTTAAGGCTAAGAAATATCCTAAACAAGTTCTCTGACAATGACTATGGCAAGCTACTGAGCCTGATGAGCCAGGAAAAGGTTAAAAAAATATTGAAAAAGTATGACAGGGACACGCCAATACCCTTGCTGGCTAATCTGCTGCTTAAAGAGCCAAGGTTTTTATTATTGCCAACCACAACAATACTTAAAAATTTTTGTGGTTGGAAAGGTAGCCGAACAACAAAGTAATTATGCATTATCAATTGTTTGTTGTTCGGCTATATTTGCAAAAATGCTTTTTGCTTAAAGCTTAACTTGAACCTTTGCGTTTTTCCTCTATAAGCACTTCTTGATTTCTGACATATATTCTATACCACATAAAAGTTTATATACTTAAGATATCTATAGATATCTTATATGAAAAAAATAGAATTAAAAAACGAAACTTTGGTGTTAGTAGACAAAGAGATTCTCGGTTTTATCGAGAAAACAGTAACTCCGTTCGGGACGAGCGCCAAAGTGGACTGCCCACGAAAGTATATTGGCAAACGAGCTTATCTTATTATTTGTAAAAAGTAGAGGTAAACTTGTCTTTGCCGATAAAAGATGTTCCAGTTAGATTCAAGGCTCTTCTTTCTTTTTACAAGAAGTGTTTTACAAGACCACTAAGTAAGATTTTTATATTACAACAAAAATTAGGTTATGATGGTTGAATTAACAGTTGTGATTCCTACTTTCAATGAAGAAAAGCAGATCAAAAAGACTATGCAGGGAGTTTATGCCTATATAAAAAAACTGAGATTAAATCCTGAAATATTGGTTATTGACGATAGCACAGACAAAACATACAGTATTTTGAAAAGATTAATGAAGAGGTATAATAACCTTAAGGTAGAACATAGGACCTATCAAAGAGGTGTAGGCTCAGCAATTAGGTTAGGTATTGAAAAAGCAAAAGGAAGTTATATAATAGTTTATATGGCAGATGCTCCAAATGATGCAAAATATTTTCCTGCTATACTTAAAAAATTGAGAGAAGGATATGATATAGTGCAAACTTCACGATTCTTCACGGAATCCAGAATTATAGGCTATCCTTTTAAGAAAAGAATATGCAATTGGTTATGTAATAACTTTATTAAGGTTTTATTTTTTGAGTTTAAATTAAGAGATTTCAGTAGCTTGTTCAAGGGTTTCAATAAAAAAAGAGTAAAAGCCTTAGGTTTACGAGCAAATGAATTTGACCTTGGGCTCGAGATAGTGCTTAAGGCAATACGAAAGAACTATAGAATTGTTGAGTTACCGGTCGATTGGAAAGAGAGAGAAGGTGGTGAGAGCAAGCTGAAGCTGTCGAAATATGCAAGGCATTATTTCATGAGTGTTATGAAAATACGGCTTACCTATTGACAAATTGCAACAAAAAGATTTAAATATTAATAGGTGTGTTCATTGCCATAATTTGAAATCATAACAATGTAATAAAATGAAAATCCTAGGAATATCATGTCCATTGAAATTAGGCGAGCATGCAAGAATTGTTTCTGTGCATTTTCCTATTGGATTGGGTGTTTTATTGGCACATCTCAGGAACAATGGTTTTGAAGTGGAGTTATTGGATTATAATGTTGAGACTTACACTGATGAATTGTTTATTCAGAGACTTAAACAATCAAAACCAAAGGTTGTAGGATTAGCCGCTACTACTGCTGCTATCAAGAGCGCACATCGATTGGCCACATTAATTAAAAAAAATGCGCCTGAAATTATAATTGTCGCCGGCGGCCCGCATGTAGATGCCCTCCCCACCGAAAGTATGGAGGAATTCCCAAATTTCGACATCGTTATCTATGGAGAAGCAGAAGATACTTTCTTGGAATTATGTCAACGCATAGAAAAGAACGAATCACTTGATGGCTGCAAAGGCATTGTGCATAGGAATAATGGTGAAATTATAAAGGAAAAACCCATGCCATTAATCCAGAACTTAGACAAATTGCCTTATGCTGCAAGAGATCTTGTAAATTTTGATAACTATAAAACAGCTCATGTCCAGAGAGGGATTAGCAGAAAATTTATGAATATAATGGAGTTTATGACATCAAGGGGGTGCCCAGCAAAGTGCATTTTTTGCGCGTCTGGGGCAAATAAGCCGCCTACTGTAAGGTGGAGGAGTGTGCCACATGTGGTGGGAGAGATAGATGAATGTATTGAGAAGTATGGAACAACTTATGTAGATTTAATGGATGATACCTTTACTCTGAATAAAAAATATGTCTATGAATTTTGTGATGCCATGAAAGTTCGTGGCTTGCAATGGGGTTGCTTAACTAGGGTTGATTGTGTTACTAAAGAATTGCTTCAGACAATGGTTGATTCTGGTTGCATAAGGGTTTCTTTTGGAGTAGAAAGCGGGTCGCCAAGGATTATGGCGATGAACGGCAAGGCTATTACAATAGACAAAGTCAGGCAAGCATTTAAATGGGCGCATGAAGTAAAACTCAAAATTATTGACGGCAGTTTCATAATTGGCAGTCATCCGGATGAGAATTATGAGGATATAGAGCATACAATTAAACTGATTAAAGAGGTTAATCCTAATTTTTTTTCTGTGAGTATAATTGTTCCATTGCCCGGCACTGCATCTTACAACATGATGAAATCAAAAGGGTTGATACTTGCTGACAATTGGGAGAAATTCGTTTATATTGGGGAGAAACCAAGCTGGAGGACTGTATATTTTTCTCCAGAAGAGCTTGTAAGGTTGCAGAAATACGTCTTGAGGAAAACATATTTCAGGCTGGGCTATATAATTCCGCTCTTTCTTAGGATTCGTAACTTGAATGAGTTAAGATACTTTGCCAATATTGGCTGGGAATCATTTAAACAGGTTTTGCTGAGCAAAGAAACATGGTATTAGTTTGCTATTTTTCATAATTAAACCACCGGGAATAATTTGTTTAATTGTCCCATATCCCTTTTTCTAAGGTTCCACCCCGATATCTTAATATTTTCTTTAATATGCTGAAGTGAAGAAGATTTTGTGATGGCAACTACATTTTTGTGTGAGACTATCCACTTTAATGCAATTTGTGCATTTGTTTTACCATACTTTTTCGAGATTTGGTCAAGTATTTTTATGCCTTTACGCGCAAGTTCTCCTCCAGCCAAAGGGCGATAAGCTATTACCGTTACACTGTTTTTCACGCAAAACGGAATAAGTTCGCGCTCTGCTTCTCTTCTTATTAGGCTGTACTCTATCTGATTAGCAGCTATTTTATGTTTTCTAAGATATTTTTGCGCTTTTTTGAGGTCAACAACAGAAAAATTACTAACACCTATAGCCCTTATTTTGCCTTGCTCTGCCAAATACTCCATAGCCTTCATAGTCTCTTTCAATGGAATAGCGGTGTTTGGCCAATGCACCAGATAAAGATCAACATAATTTGTTTGTAGCCTTTTTAGACTTTTTTTCAATGAAATTATTACATTATCATAATTAAGATTAGTTTTCCAAACTTTTGTTGTTATAAACAATTTTTCTCTGTCAAATTTTCTTATAGCTTTCCCAATCTCCTTTTCTGTCTGGCCTTGACCATAAAGTTCAGCAGTGTCTATGTGCCTTATACCAAAATCAATTGCTTGCTGAATTATTCTTATCTCTTCCCTTTCCTTGGATGAATCAGCCTCGAAGTTTCCACCTATTCCCCACGTTCCTATTCCAATTACAGGAATCTTCTTGCCATTTGATAATTTTTTGTTTTTCATATTAGGTCTAGAGAACTAATCGACAATATGAGGCCATGGAACAGGAACAATAATTTTACCTTTGTAGCCAAGTTTCTTAATTTTTGGGATAAGTTCTTCTGCTATGTTCCAAGATAATAGTAATGCATAATCAGGCTGCTCGTCAAATAATTGTTTTTCATCAACAATACTAATATGCATCCCTGGAGTGTATAGTCCTATCTTTAAATTACTTCTTTCCACTAAGTACTCCATTATATCTGGGGTTATGTTGCAGTAATTGAGTAAAGTATTTCCTTTTGCAGGCGCACCTATCCCTGCAATTTTTTTCCCTTCTTTCTTTATCCCTATAAGCATTTCCTGAATTTTGATTTTATGGGCCTTAACTTTTTGGGCAAACTCGTGGAAGGTTTCTTTATTATAAAGCCCATAAGATTCCTCCTCCTTAAGAATTTTGGCTATATTATCCGAATTAGGATACATATTCTTTTTGCAAACATAAATCCTTATAGAACCTCCATGCGTGGTTATCTTTTCTGCATCAAATATATCCATATTAAATAATTTAAATAAATAAATTAACGGCTTTAGACTATAATATCTCAAGTGTTCGTGATATATAGAGTCCCATTGCATTCCTGTAACAAGACTTAGAATGTGGTGAGATTCACAAATGAATATCCCATCATCGCTCAAAAGTTTTTTTACACCTTCGACAGAAGACATAATGTCTTTCACGTGCGCAAAAACATTTGTTGCTGTAACAACTTTTGCCTTTCCATATTTTTTTACAATTTTCATTGGCGTGTCTCTGTTGAAAAATTCCTTCATGGTGGGAACCGAATTTTTGATTGCAATTTCTGCTACGTTCGATGGCTCTATACCTAAGATTCGTATATTGTACTTTAAATAGCCTTTAAGCAATGTCCCGTCGTTAGAGCCTATATCTACAGCAAGGTCCTTTCCAGCAAGTTTGAATCTAGCGACAATTTTATCAACAAGCTCTGCAAAGTTTTTTATCAGGCTTTTGTTGGTCTGTGTACTATAAACATAATTTCTAAAGAGAATTTCTGGTTTAACTTCATAACCAAGCTGCACCAAGCCACAGTTTTCACAGTAATAGACATCTAATGGGTAATATGTTTCTGGTTTGTTTAAGCCTTCAAACCTCAAAAACGAATTGCTGGGAGGTTGATGACCTAAAGTTAGAAAGTTGCACAGATTCTGATAATTACATATAGAACATTTCATTTTTCTTAAAATTTATCTTTGTACCATTCATAACATTTACTCAAGCCATAGTCAAGATCTATTTTTGCAGTAAAGCCGAGGTTTCTTAATTTTGTTGTATCAGGACACCTTCTTTTTGAGCTTCCTTCAGGCGCAGGTCTTATATCAAGAGCGGGGTTTACTCCTACAATCTTAAAAAGCTTTTTCGCTAAATCTGCTATTTTTATTTCGTCATCACTTCTTCCTATGTGTATTGTTTGACCATTTGTTTTTGGGCTTTCCATAACTAGCTTTGTTGCCTTTAATGCATTATCTATATAACAAAAAGATCTAGTTTCATTGCCACCATATATCACGAAGGGATTTTCTTTTTTAACAATCCTTCTAATGAACTGTGGAACCACATGGTCATAGCCCATTCTTGGACCATAGATATTGTGATACCTTATTATTACAAAATCTTTGAGGCTATAAGCTTTCGCATACGAGTGCATAGCAACCTCTCCAAGTAGCTTGCTTGCCCCATAGCTCCATCTTACATTTTTTGGATTATCAACAACGAGAGGCACTTCCTCAGGTGTAGGGATAGGGAATCTTTTTCCGAGCAATTTTAAAGCTCCGCTATAAGCCTCTGAACTTGAACTGAAAAGTAATTTTCCTTTTTTGCACTTGACAAACCAGTCTAAAATATTTATAGTCCCTAAAACACCTACTTTTAAAACCCTATCGGGAATTTTGTAGAAATTTGCAGTTCCGTTAATTGCAGCTAGATGGTATATTTGATCATAATCATTATCTAATTTATCAAAGGTTTCTGATAACGTGACGTCTCCCTCAATTAATGCTATATTATTTTTGATTACTTCTTCATTTAAATCTGGCTCTTTTGATTGCCTTTCAAAATTATCGAGGATTGTTACATCATACTCATGATTAGCAAGATAGTTAGCTAAATGAAACCCAATAAATCCAGCTCCGCCAGTTATAAGCACTTTCATAATATATCTTCTGTCCCTTAAAGAACTAATAAAGCTATTTAAATTTTGTTCTTGAGCAATATACCAGGAAATAACTTATTTCATTTAGAGCTTAGTTATGGTTCTTTTTTGCTACATTCCAAAGGTCGATTATTTCAACTCTTTTGGGTATGCGCAGTCCCTTATATGCAGAATGAGGCACCCCCACAACAACAACCTCACATGATTTTAGCAATTCTTCTTTTGATACAAAAGTAGGATTTTTCGCATATTCATCTGAATAGTAAACCTTTGCCCCATGAAAACGCAATATTTTGCCGAGCTTGAATGAAAGCGAGTCTCTGATATCGTCTATATCAGCCTTAAATGCCATTCCAAGGATTCCTATCTTGGTTTTGCTTAAATCATATTTTTTTCTTAGGTTTTCCACTATAAAATTAGGCAACCCTTCATTAATCATCATGGCTGCATGCCCTAAGAGGAAGTTATTGTTGTTGAAAGCTGCCAACTGCATAGTGTCCTTTAAAAGGCATGGCCCTGCTGCAAAACCTGCTGTTGGCAAAGTGGCTGTCCTTCCATAGCCATCAGTCATCGCGCGGCGCACCTTGTCATAGTCAACACCAAAAGCAGTGGCAATCATATAAAACTGGTTTGTCACAGCGAATTGTATATATCTCCAGCCATTTGAAAAGAATTTCACCAATTCTGCTTCGCCCATTGAGGTTTTTATTATCTTTGGAGAAAGTCTGCCGAACAGGCTTGCAGCATCCTTTACTGCCTTATCGCTCAATCCTGCGACAATCTGCGGCAGTTCTTTTAGCTCTTTGATGGAGTAGCCTTGAACAATGCGCTCCGGGCAATAAGCAATGTGCCACTCTCTATTATTTCCATTCTTCAATAGATTTAAAACTTGCTGGCAGGTGTGAGGGTACACTGTGCTTCTAACTATTATTGTCTGTTCCTCGCTCAGATATTTTTTTAAAGCGGTGACGGATTCCAAAAACGCCCTTGTTTTCGGATTTAAGTACTCATCAACAGGGGTTCCTATGGCAATAATCACGTACCTTGCCTTTGAAACACTGCTTGCATCAAGAGAAATCTTTAGCTTGCCATCTTTAATAACCTTTTTTAAGATCGGCTCGGCGCCGTACTCAATGAACGGCATTACGCCTTGCTTGACAGAATCTGCCTTTTTAGCGTCAACATCATACAGGCACACTCTCAAACCGCTGTCTGCAAAAGCTATGCCCAGAGGCAGCCCTACATGGCCTAAGCCCCCTACAATAACTATATCAAATTCAGGATTAATTTGAGATGGCATCTCCTTTGCAGAGGATTTTATCGCTTTAAAAAGCTTATGGAATTCCTTTCTATTGTGAATGCTGATTATTTTTGTCAAAAACAGCTTCATCCAAAAAATAGATTAACCATCAAATTCTATGATAAAATAAAATGGGTAAGCCGAATATTCGGCTCAACCCACAAATAGACTCTATTCGTA
>JACPTD010000017.1 GCA_016192955.1 Candidatus Woesearchaeota archaeon
AAGCTAAGACGAAGGTAGGCAAAGTAGGAACAACTTTAGATATAAGGCTGCCGAAAAAGATAATAAATTTTTTGAAACTGAAGAAGGGTGAGGAGATTACTATCTATCCTGAAACCAAAAACAAGCTGGTTATTTCGATATGAAGATGAAAAAGGCAAAATAGAGCCTAACCTTTCTAAGTTAAGCAAATGAGCCTTAAACAAAAATCACAGTCATGGTCTATAGACATAGTATTGGGTGCCATCATCTTCATGGGGGCATTCTTTATCTTTTACGCGCTGCTTAATGCAAACCCAAACACAAAGGCAGGCAGTTTAAAAGAGGACGCGTCAGCGGTTATCGGGCAAATTGGCTCAGAAGAAGCCCCGTTGAGGGTTGTTGACCAGGATGAAGTAAACATAAGCAGGCTGAGCCAGCTAAAAAATTTCAGCTATGACGAGTTAAAAAGAAGCCTGAGGATAGAAGGCGATTTCTGCATTTACTTTGAGGATGAGGAAGGCAACATAGTGCTTATAAACAACAGCTTCAAGGGAATCGGCTCGTCAACCATCAACTTGAGCGGAACGCCGTGCAGCCAGAGATAATCATTAAGAGAATAAAACCAAGCCTGACTTCTTAAAATCATATCAAACCTCCAGATTCTTAAATTTATTCCCGTAATACACCTATAGAGAATTTTGAAATATATCAATTTTGTCAAAATTCTCTAAGAGAACTTTGAATGAAATTACAAAAATAATGAATTATTCAAAGTTCTCTATAGTACTTCTTTGCACTTTTAATATCAATTCCTTTATTTTCTTTAACTGTTTTAAATCTATACTTGTCTCAACACCATAAGTGAAAATTTCTCTGTGTTCTCTTACGGTCGGATTTGTAATATTCTTTTCAACATCAAGAGTATCAAATTGAGTAACCAAATCTTTATCCATGTCCAGCTTTTTTTCATTAATCAAAGTAAGAATGACAGTTATGGTGCAGGCTTGATTCCTTGATTCATAGCCATATTTGGCAAGGATTGCAAGAAAACAATGATAGATAGAATAAAAACCAACATTGAACGCCCAGTCATATATCTTTAATCTTTCAAGAGTTTGTACCGCGCCATAATTATATTCAGATTTCTTAATATGCTTTTGCGCCAAATCCAAATCAGGCTTTGTTTTTACCAGCCTTTTTGGATCTTTCAGGCACCATTTCAAATGCTCGTCTATTTGCGGCATTTTCTTACCACATCGGCATATTTTTCAGGATTATGGAATACAATGCTATCAGACAATATGCTATAAAAAATTTTATCTTTCTTGTTTAGCAATATGTCCTTTTCAGCAATATCCACATATCTTATTGGTTTTTCAACTAATTCGGATTTTCTTATTTCATCCTTTATTTTTTTTACGTCTTTGGATTTTTCAGCATTATGCATAAGCAAAACGTCTATGTCATTAAAATCCCTAGTTTTGATGGATGAGCCAAAAACCAATCCCATTTCAATGCAGTCCTTGAATTTTTTCAGGCTATGGGATAAAACACTTAGCCATTTAGGAAACTCTTTCTCTTCCAAACTTAAAGTGTATTCCATAAATTTTATAGCCAGCTTGTCATCATATTCGTAAGAAAAAAATACAGAATTCCCCATACTCTCCTTGACTAACAACTTTTTATCTGCCAAAAGATTACATAACTTATTAGCATGAGCATGATTAATGCTCAATATTCTGGCCAATTGCCTGGCGTTATGCCTATTCTTATAATGCTTAAAGAGATATTTTGCTATCTGAATTTCTATCTTTGTAAATTGTATGTTAGTAACAGCCATCTGTATGCTAAAAACATACACCACATATATAAACTTTACGATTTTAAGCCTTGACTCTTGCTTACTTTTTGCGAAAACCAAAACATATTTATACAGGTTTTCAAATGATTAAAATGTTAATTGCATATGGGCAAAAAAAGAGGGCAGATAGTACTATCGCATGCGGTTGCTTATGTCATTCTGATTGTCATAGTTGGAGTTATTTTTATCATGGGCTACAGGTATATCGGCAGCGCTAAAAAAATAATAAGCACTTCCGAGCTGCTGTCATTCGAGACAAAATTAAGCTCTGACATAAAGATAATAGGCAAGGATTACGGCAGGTTTAAGAAAATCGCTTATTCGCTTCCTGAAAAATTAAATGAAGTGTGCTTTACAGACTTAGGCAAAAAAAGCGAGATATTGACGAGCAAACTGATAAGCTCTTATCCGACAATAAAGGACAGCATAGGCAGCGATTTGAAGAATAATGTTTTCTTTGTAGGAAATGTGGAAAAGCACTCTTATAATGCAGGCTTATTTGAGATTAACCATTATCCGTATTTCAACTGCTTTAAAGTAAATAAAGGCAAGATAGAAGTCGGCATTGAGGGTTTTGGCGACAGGGCATTGGTATTGGCGGATTTTGTGACAAGCCTAAGGTTAGATCCGTCAAGGGAAACAACGCTAAAATCAGCGGATGGCGTAATAACATTGACATTCCAGCAGGGCACATCAGCCTCTTTGGCAGGGGCAAATGTTGACAGGATATCGATTGAGATGATTGATCCTTCATTTGCGCCTGTAAACTACGGAGGCAGCGATGTCTATAAGTTCAGCCCTTCAGGAGCAATATTCAGCAGAGCTGTTGAATTAAGAATCAAGTACAATCCTGCCATTGTCGGATAACAAATCCCTCCAAATCAATTGACTGCGAGAGCAAGATAGCTGTTTTTGATATAACAAGGTTTACATGAAATTTTTTAGAAAGATATATAAATAAGCAAAAAAAGGTTTTCATCACATGCTTAAAAAAAATATTATCCTAAAATCTGTTATCTGTGCATTTTTAATTTTAATTTCTGGAATTGCTGTCAGCGCGCAAGGCGGCGGCGCGCTTGGAGCAGGATGCCGTGATGATGTCTGGAGTGCGGAAATTACATTAAACCCATCAACAATTCAGGCAGGGCAGCAAGGGACTGCGACTGTAACAATCACTGGAGCCAGTCCAGGGGGCTTTGCAATTAATTTACAGGGAGCGGCAACGGGCTCATCTGGAACAGTAGTATGGTGTACTATCCCAGTCCCAGGAGGCAATCCTTGCCCAGGAGGCAATATTTGCCAAAGTAGATATACAATACCATTTACAGCAGTTTCTAGCGGCAATGTGGAAGTTTATATTCCGCATAGAGGGCAAGTAATAGGCTCAGCACCACTTATTGTGACAGGAAGTGCAACTACAACAAGCACAACATCTGGAACAGGCAGTTCTTCAACATCTGCTGCAACTACAACTTCAAGTGGGAGCACTTCATCCACAACACCGCAAATATATGTGCGCAGAGTAGATGGAGTGTCAGGAGATGGTCCTCAAGGAACAGTCTCATGTGAGGTGGGTGATTTAAGAATAGGAGACTGCCAAGATATTGGGTATAGATTTAACCATGGTTGTGATGCTACTAGTGAAAGGACATGCAGAGCCTGGGAGAGAGTAGGTAATCTTGGAGCTGCAGGATGCTTAATAATTTGTCAAAGAGGCGGCGGAACTATAGCAGGTACGACCACTGGTGGTACAGGATCAGCTACAACAGGCGGGACTACTGGCTCAACAGGAGGAACTAGTACAGCTACCACCACAGCATCCTGCCCAGCAGGCTATTCAGCATCAGTCTCATTCCCGCCAGTTTCAGCAGGACAGACAGGCAATGCTCAAGTCACTTTAATTGGAGTAAGGCCACCAGGCAACTTTATAATCTACCTCAGAGGCGCTGCTAATAATGGGGATGTACCTCCAACAATATTTATAGATAACTGGGAAAGCAGATTTGTAGATAACAACCCTTGTGTGACAAGACATACTGTTCCTTTTACAGCAGGCTCTTCATCTGGACAGGTTCAAGCACACCTTAACTTTTTTGGAGGTTTCGGAACAAACATAGCACCCGCATCAACCCAATTGACTCTTGGACAGGCATCTGGAACACCGGCTGGAACTGTTATTACACCTCAACCTCCTCCAGTCGTAACAGGCACAACTGTATCCTCACCAATAGTAGGAAGCTCAGTTCCATTCGATATCAGAGGCTCTAACTTTGGCACTAACAGAGGCCGTATAGAGTTCCTTGATGCAAGCAACAATCCATCTGGAACATTTATTGAGTCAAATGTTGCCAACAGGTGGAATTTAGAATGGAGAAGTGACTCACAAATTGTAGTCACTATGCTGCAAGGCCAAACACAATCATGGACTCCAAACGTTCAGGGCACAATAAGGTTCAGGGTAATAAATGCAAATGGAGTCCCAAGCGGGCCTAGCCAAGTGACATTTACACCATTGCCTG
>JACPTD010000018.1:0-1703 GCA_016192955.1 Candidatus Woesearchaeota archaeon
AGAGACCCTTAACTTAAGCTCATTTTAATCATCCTCGTGATGTTCACTATGGCTGTTACCCATCTGCTCAATCTGGGAAGCATAAATTCAATTGGACTATTTCTGTAACCCTTTCCAATAATCTCCAATCTTGGAGCTAATTTCGAGAAAGCTCTTTCAACAGCACTTCTTGGACCAAAGCACACAACTGTGTGCTTAAGATTTAAAATTTGCAAAGCGCTTCCATAAAAACAAGCGTCATCAGTAAAAACTCGTGGCTTTCCTATGCAATATCTAAGTGCTTCTTTAATTACATAAACTGAATCAATGGTTGTAGCATCTCTTGAGATGTGAAATGCCAGTACCTCTTCTGTCTTAATATCGACGACAATCCACACATACCACCTTATTTTATTTATGATGGTTATAGCTTCATCAACTGCTATACGCTTTCGTCTTATTTTCTTTGGAGCAAGCTCCAATTCTTCACACTTTAGCACCCAGTTTCTGACGCTTGTGGCAGAAACCTTTACGTTTAATGCTTCCAAAACTCTTGCCACTAACCCATAGCCTAGCCCACATTGGTATGCAACAAGAGCTACTGCCTTGAAGATGTGCAGTATCCTTTCCCTAAAGAACAAATTTTTTATGTGAGCTATGATTCCTTCTTGCATGGACATAGTTTATCACCAAACTTCTTGAGTAGAACATGCTTAAGAAGGTGACTATGTCCTTAACTTTAGGGTCTCAATCAGAGTTTAAGCTCTTCCTTGAGTTTCTCAATATTTTCGTCTTTTTTTCTGCCTTTTCTTATTTTGAACACTGTTAGAACGACAACTAAAAATGACACAATGACGGCAATGATTAGCAATAATATGTTTTTATTGAAGAATCCTGGCTTTTGAATGTCAATCACTACAACTTGCTCTGCTGTCTTGTTTTCTGGCTTAAGCTTTGTTTCAGTTGTTTTATTTTCATCAGCTGTTTGTGGAGCTGTCTGGACTTGGGCTGCTGTTAAATTGCTTGTTTCGTTCTGTTTTTCCTGTTTTTTTTCAGGCTCTGGTTCTGCCGCTTGTATTGCTTCAGTTATTGGCAATGCTTCAATCGCATCAATATACGTGCTATTTTCTATTGAATCGCTTATTCCCTTGATTGTGTAATCAAGCCTCAAAGTTATCGGCTCTCTGCCTTTTGAATTTTTTTCAAGATATAATGAGTAATTTATCGACTCCTTTGGCTTTAGCGTCATTATGTGCTTCAAAATTTTGGCATTTTTCTCAAATGATGGAATGTCTTTTATCAGCGAAACATGGGCAGGCAGCGCTATCGTGCCAGTATAGCGTATGTCCTCGCTTTGGTGCAGGTTTTGAAGCGATATGTTATAATAAAACGGCTTTTTTACCTCTGTTTCATTATCAATGAAATGTGTTGTCTTTAGCTGTTTAGGAAGAACATTTACTTCTGTGGCATTTGCTGCCTTTTTTTCTGTTTCAAATCCGTTGAAATACTCCAAGTTTCCCGATAAGCTGTACTTTCCTTCCCTATCAGCGTAAATTGTTGCGGTGCATACCTTGTCATATTTTGGCTTAAGCGAGCCTTTCCATTGCATTTGGTTTTCATTTAAGCCGCATCCTTTTGCGTCTATTGCTGAAAATGGCGTCAGGTTATAATTAAAAACAATATTCGTGATGTCAAGTTCCGTTGGATTTGTTATTGTTACTGTC
>JACPTD010000018.1:1755-5090 GCA_016192955.1 Candidatus Woesearchaeota archaeon
GTTAGCGCCGCTTTGCTGCTTGCAGACAAGCTCCCTGTCAGCTTGTATATTGTAGCATCTATGTCATAATAAAATACATAAGTTGTTATGTTCTTATAGGAAAAATTTGCCCTGTTTATGCAAACTCTGAACACATTGTTTGGCTTGCAGGCACCATTTTCCACAATCAAGCCGCCTGCGGGCGTATCGACAAATGCCTTATTGCTGTTTTCATCATATTTAAATCTGAAAGTTGAGCCATCTATTGCCTGGTCAGAGTCTGTGGTTACAACGCCAGAGAATATCTTTGTTTCAGCATGGGCAATCTGCAATATCAGAATAAACATCAAAATAAACACAATTAAATTTTTCATATTTGAATTCTTTATTAGATAATATTTAAACTTAACCTATGCAAAAACTTTCTGCCAGTTCATATAGATATTGTTCACAACTTCATTCATGTCCATGCCCTTTATTTCAGCAATCTTGCTGTAGCTCTCAATAACAAAAGCCGGCTCATTGGATTTTTCCCTGTAAGGGCTTAAATACGGGCTGTCGGTTTCACAGAATAGCTGGGTAATTGGCGCATTTTTTGCAATATCCTGAAACTGCTGGCTTCTGACGACTGTTGTCGGAATCGTGATAAACCAGCCATTTTCTATTGTTCTTTTAACCAGATGCTTTCTTCCTGAAAAACAGTGCATTACAACTTTTTTTGCCTTGAATGATTCAAGAATCTCTATGCACCTTAGCTCTGCTTTTCTTGAATGCGCCACCAACGGCTTGTCAAGCTCCTGCGCCAATTTTACCATTTTTTCAAAATCTTCAATCTGCTGCCTGCTTTCCCCATTCACAAAGTCCAGGCCAACCTCGCTGACTGCAACGATATTGCCATTGTTTTTCCTTATAAAATCTATTTCTTCATCAATATCAAAGTCATCAATCTTTAATGGATATTCTCCGCTTTCGGCTTCTTTTTTCAGCGCGTCCCTTGGGTATATGCCCATGCCGCACTCTATAACATCATATTTCCTGGAAAGCTCCAAGCACATCCTGTTTGTTTCTGGGTTTATGCCGTTTGTTATTATATGCCTTAAACCTGTGTTTTTTGCTCTGTGGACTATTTCGTCTATTTTATTTATCAGCAAAGCATGGTCCAAATGGGAATGCACATCAATCAATAGGCTCATTTTGCATCTGAAAATTTTAACAACATTTAAATAATTATTGAATTTAATTCAAAACAAAAAATGAAGCCTGTCAATCATATAAAAATCAGGAAAACGCTTACAGTGAATGAATTAATCAAGCAGATGGGCTCCTCCGGAGTTTTAGGGGCGGGCAGGCTTGGAAAAGCCGTTAATATATGCGAGGCAATGCTCAACGACAGGCAATGCAAGGTTTTTCTTGGCTTGGCAGGCCCTTTAGTGCCAGGAGGCATGCGGGACATCATAATTGATTTAATGGAAAACAAATGGGTTGATGTGGTTGTCACAACAGGCGCAACTTTAACGCATGACTTGGGCGAAGCCCTTGGCTACAGGCATTACCAAGGAAATGCTGATGCAGATGATGCAGAGCTTCACAAAAAAGGACTTGACAGAATATACGAATCATATATGCCCAATAATATTTATGAGGGAATGGAGGATTTCATTGCAAGCCATTTTGAGCAGTTAAAGGACAAAAAATCAATTAAGGAATTTTTATGGGAGCTTGGCAGGTTAACCCCAAATAAATCAATCTTAAAGGCGTGCTTTGAAAACAAGATTCCTGTATTTTGCCCTGCAATATCAGACTCCGGCATCGGGCTTATGGTTTGGGGGCAGCTGGCAATGGGAAAGGAAATTGAGACAAGAGCCTTTGAGGACCTAAAGGAGATAATTGACATTGCATGGACTGCAAAAAAGGCAGGAGTCATTTATTTTGGCGGCGGAGTTCCAAAAAACTACATACAGCAGGCAATGCAGCTTGCGCCCAAAATGGCTTCTTATGGAGTGCAGGTGACAATGGACAGGCCTGAGCCCGGAGGATCCTCTGGAGCGGAATTAAAGGAAGGAATTTCATGGGGCAAAATGAACCCAAAAGCAAAGTTTGTTGATGTGATATGCGACGCTACGATTGCGATGCCTATAATTTACGCTGCATTGAAGGAGAGGATTTAAAAAGGTTAATATAGTATCATAAATACTCAATATGGATATGAAAGAGATAGAAGATGTAAGAATTCAAGAGGTTTAATATGAAAAGGTTTTTTAGTGGGAATAAGTATAATTTTGAAATAACTTATAAACAACTCAATAAACATGAATGTTCTTGGACTTTAAAAGCTATTTGCAAAGCAACAAATCGTTGTTCTGGAGTAAATAATTTAAATCCTGTTTTATCGGAATTAGGCATCAATGAAGGTATAGTGTGTGGAAAATTTGAGGATTCATTTGGGTGGAAAGTCAGCATACAAGAGATGAAAAAGTTTAACCAAATTGCAAAATCATTTTTGACAAGTGAAAATTATTTAAAATATTTAGAAAATAAATTAGATGAAGATAGAGGTCAAGGTGAATGGGAAAATGTCAGGCATTAAACTCTATCAAGGAAATTGCTTGAACATCTTATCCAAAATAGAAGACGAGATTGATTTGACTTTTCTCGACCCGCCATTCAACCAAAATAAGGATTATAAATTTCATAATGATAATCTGTCCGATGAGGAATATTGGGGTATGATGCTTGATGTGTGCAAAAAAATTTTTAAAATCACTTCAAGCGGCGGAGCGGTTTATTTCATGCAGCGGGAAAAAAACACCGAACATGTTATCAGTTGTCTAAGGAATTCTGGATGGTTTTTACAAAATTTGATAATCTGGAAGAAAAAAACATCTGCAGTGCCATGTCTAAATAAATTCGGCAAGCATTATCAGATAATCGCTTTTGCTACTAAAGGAGACAAACCAAGAGTATTCAATAAATTAAAGATTTCCCCGCTTTTGCCTCCAAATTACAAAAATGCGTATGAAAGCGGGGTTTTCATCACTGATGTCTGGGACGATATTCGCGAACTTACTTCGGGTTATTTTGCGGGTGATGAGGCTATTCGGGCAAAAAATGGAGAAAGATTTCATAAACAACAATCCCCTGTATCTCTGTTATTAAGGATAATATTGTCTTCTACAAGAATAGAGGACACTGTTCTTGACCCTTTTGCAGGTACAGGAACTACATTGGTGGTTTCAAAGCAATTGAACAGGGATGCTTTAGGAATTGAAATAGACCCTGATAATGTTAGCTGCATTAACAAAAGATTAAGCAATATAAAATCTTCGGACAACATTAAAAAATATTATAAAGATTAC
>JACPTD010000019.1 GCA_016192955.1 Candidatus Woesearchaeota archaeon
TATTTGCGGCATTTTCTTACCACATCGGCATATTTTTCAGGATTATGGAATACAATGCTATCAGACAATATGCTATAAAAAATTTTATCTTTCTTGTTTGCAATATGTCCTTTTCAGCAATATCCACATATCTTATTGGTTTTTCAACTAAAACATCAGTTATTGTATATCAAAGCCATTATTTCGTTAGTCAAATCTTGAATGCAAATGAAAGCCAAAGTAAAAGAGTGTCCGCAAATGTTCTTGCCTAACACAAGTTTAATGAACTTTACACTCAGCTTTATCTATTCTTCCATATAGAAAATAATTTATTTTTAAACCAATAAAAAGCTTTAAATACCAATCTTGATTGCGTTTCTCACTTGGGGTTAACATGCTTCGATTGGGGGTACTAGCGTCAACAAAGGCTACAGACATGCAAGCCATAATTGACGCTATAATCTCAAAGAAGCTTAACGCCGTTATTTCTGTTGTTATAAGCAACAAAGCAGACGCCTATGCTCTGGAAAGGGCAGAAAAGCATAACATAAAGGCTGTTTTTATTGACCCAAAAGGCAGGGAAAGGGAGCAGTATGACAGGGAAATAGCAAAAATTTTAGATGAAAGCAAAGTTGACTTAATTCTTTTAATCGGCTACATGAGATTTTTAAGCCCTTGGTTTGTCAACAAATACAAAAACAGAATCATGAACATACATCCAAGCTTGCTGCCAAAATATGCCGGCGGCATGGACAAGGATGTGCATGCCGAAGTATTAAAAAACAGGGAAAAAGTCACAGGCGCAACATTGCATTTTGTTGATGAAGGCGCCGACACAGGGCCAATAATAATGCAGAAAGAAGTGAAAATAGAGAATGATGAAACCATTGGCTCGCTAAAAGAAAAGGTGCAAAAAGCGGAGCAGGAAATAATTGTAAAGGCAATTGACCTGTTCGATAAGGGAAAAATAAAGGTTGAAGATAAAAAAGTAAGGATAATTGACTGATCCTATTTTGAACATGGAAGAAAATCAAACAGCAAAAATAATCTGGTGGAAAGACAAAAAGCTCTTGGCGGGCATAATTTTGGTGATATCCAGCCTTATAGTGGGATTTTATGGAAAAGGCTTGATTATTGTCAAATTCTATGAGCCTTTTTCCCTGATTACAGGGCTGTCGATATGGGCATTCAGCTGGATTTTGCTTTTTATCGGGGTTTTTTTGGTTGGCTGGGAGACTGTGAGGATGATACAGCAAAGGGTTCAAAGCCATGTGAAGGAAACTGTTAAAGGCACTTACCATTACACAAAAGGATTGTCAAAAAAAGGGTATCATTACACAAAAGAGATTCACAGGAAAGGCCTTGGAAGGATAAAGCAGTCATTAAAATGATTAAGACAGCGTTGATATCGGTTTCGAACAAGGAAGGCATTATTGATTTTACAAGGCAGCTTTCTAAGCTCGGCATAAAAATAATTTCAACAGGCAACACTGCAAAGTTACTGCAGCAGAATAAGATAAAAGTCACTTTGGTTTCCGAGATAACAAAATTCCCGGAGATGCTTGGCGGCAGGCTCAAGTCAATCCACCCAAGTGTTTTCGCAGGAGTGCTTGCTGACAAAAAAAACAAAAAGCATCTCAATGAATTAAAAAAATTGAAAATTGAAACTATTGATTTGGTCATTGTTAACTTTTACCCTTTTGAGGACGCCATCAAAATGAATCACAAAGAGCCTTATGCAATAGAAAACATAGATATTGGAGGTCCTGCTTTAGTGAGAGCAGCGGCTAAAAACCATGAAAATGTCTTGGTTGTTGTTGACACAAACGACTACAATGACGTTGTCCAAAAAATTAAAAATAAAAAGATAACGCGATATGACAGAATAGGCATGGCTGCAAAGGCATTTTCCTATACCGCAAGATACGACGCAATAATCAGCAGTTATTTCAACAATCTGGCAAAAAATGATTTTCCTGATGTGCTTAACCTGACTTTCAAAAAAATCCAGAGCCTCAGATACGGGGAAAACCCGCATCAAAGCGCTTCTTTTTACCGGGATTTTTCGGCAAATGAAAGCTGCGTCTCAGCGGCAAAACAGCTCCAGGGCAAGGAGCTTTCATTCAACAACATTCTTGACATTGACGCTGCCTTTGAGCTTGTGAAGGAATTTGAAAAGCCTGCTGCTGCTGTCATAAAGCACACGAATCCAAGCGGCGCGGCATCTGCCGGCAAAATTGAGGAAGCATACAGGAAAGCGCATGAAACCGACCCAAAATCCGCTTTTGGCTGCGTTGTCGCGTTGAACAGGGACTGCAATGAAAAAGCCGCAATTCTAATGAAGCCCTTGTTTATAGAGGCTGTGATTTGCCCAAAGTTTGAAAAAAGCGCTTTGGAAATCCTGAAGGAAAAGAAAAACCTGAGGCTGCTTGAAACAGGCGCAATAAAAAATGAAAAAACAAGCTATGACCTGAAGAAAGTCAAAGGAGGAGTTCTTTTGCAGACCTGCTTCTATCCTGAATTAAGCCCAAAAAGCCTGAAGATTGTGACAAAAAGAAAGCCGACAAAAGAGGAATTGAAAGACTTGATATTTGCATGGAAAGTCAACAAGCACGTTAAGTCAAATTCCATTGTTCTTGCAAAGGGCAATACAACTGTTGGAATCGGCGCCGGTCAGATGTCAAGGGTTGATGCTGTCAATCTCGCTGTGGTAAAATCAGAAGGCAAATGCCAAGGCTCTGTAATGAGCTCTGACGCCTTTTTCCCTTTCAGGGACGGCGTTGATGAGGCTGCAAAAGCAGGAGTAACTGCCATAATCCAGCCAGGCGGCTCAATAAGGGACAAGGAAGTCATTGAGGCTGCTGATGAGTACAATATAGCTATGGCATTTACTGGAATAAGGCTGTTCAGGCATTAAGTTTAAGTAGTCCGAAATTATTTTTTATTAAATGCCTTTAGAAAATTATTTAATTGCCTATCTAAGCGCGCTATATGGGCTGTTTATTGAGCTGTTTCCTTTCTTCTTATTAGGATTGATAATTTCAGCCTTAATACAGGAATTCATCTCAACAAAAAAACTGCTTCAGTATTTTGGCTCTAATGACTGGAAATCCCTGCTTAGGGCAACAACATCGGGCTTGTTTGTTTCTGTCTGCTCCTGCGGCGCAATTCCGATTGCGGCTACTTTGAGGGAAAGGGGAGCTTCAACAGCATCTGCATTGACTTTTTTGCTGGCTGCTCCGTGGGGAGGGCTGCTGCACTTCTTCCTGATTTCAAAGTTTGTAGGGGTAAAAAATACATTGATTTTGCTGGTTTTCTCTCTGCTTGCTGCTTTCATTGTCGGGCTGATATTGGCAAAGCTTGAGAACAAAAATCTGATAGAAACCGGAATTCCAAAAAAGCACAGGAAAAGCGAAAAAAGTCTTTGCGTTGAATGCGTTGACGCTGAAAAGCTTAGGATGATTCATGAGAAAGAAAAGCTCGACAAAAGAATAATCTATTGCGTGCCAAAAAATATGCTGCAAATTTTAAAGGAGATTGGCAAATACATTGCCCTAGGATTGCTTATTGCAGCAGCTGTCAAGGCTTTTGTTTCGCCTGAGCTGGTTGTAAAATACTTTGGCAATGAAGGCAGGTTTTTGCCTGTATTGACTGCTGTGCCGCTAAGCGCTGTTCTTGAGCTGGCATCAGAAGGGCTTGCGGTTGTAGGCGGGCAGCTTTATTTGCTTGGCGCTTCTCTTGGAGTCGTGTTCATAATATTGATGGTTGGTGTTACAACAGACGTGACAGAGCTTTCGATGATATGGGGCAAATTCGGGAGAAAATGCGCAATCGCTTATCTTTTCACAGCAACAACAATCGCTGTCTTGTTCGCATGGTGGATTAATCTGGGGGTTTGACGTGGTGTTGGAGCCTGTCTATAAACTGCCTCTTGGAAGCTCGAATGTGCGCTCAACTTCAGCTTGAAGCCCTTCTACAGCATATCTAGAACCAGAATATCCTCTTGCTACAAATTGCTTATGACCCAATCTGGCTTCTATATCATCCAGTATATTAAAAAATGGTTCAACAGATAATCCTCTTAGAAAGGAACTTTTATCAGCCTGAGATAAATCTCCACTCCTTTCATATCTTCTTAACCTATTCCTTATATCTTTCATTAATTCAGGAGTTTTTACTTTGTCAATTGCTGCAGTTATGAAACTCGGGGTTATTAATTTTATAAATTCATCCATCAATCCTCCATAAAGCTCAGGACGGTCTTGCCTAATTTTTTCCCATGCGAGCCTAACTCCCTCATATCTATTTATTGTATCCAATTGATCCGAAACTCTGATAGCAGAAACAACTTCCCCAGCTATTTCTCCATCCCCTTTGCCTAAGTCTGTCAAAAGGTCAATTCCAAATTTAATACTATGCCTATTGGGAAAGCCTAAACGATGCACTAAATAAGTTGCTGCTCTGCCAGCCACTCTAGGACTTTTATCAACTAAAGGTTTGGTAGCTTCATAAACCGCTTGTGGATCAAAGCCCAGCATCATCCTGGCTGAAGTATTGTATCCTCCACCTTCAATTACAGCCCTTGCGTCATGGCCAATCACTCCAATGAGCGCAGCCTTCTCTAGTGGAGTTAATTCAATAAACAGCCCTGATGCAACACTTTCCAAATCTTTTATCGATTGAAATTCCATTTTATCTATCAAAAAGTAGTAATTATATAAATAATCTTTTATTAAAAATTTTGTCAAAATAACAATATTTATATATAAAATGTTAATAATTTAAGATATGGGCATGGAAGTATTGGATTTGAAGGACAGGAAAATACTTTACCAGCTTGACATTGACTGCAGGCAGTCCAATTCGGAAATAGGGAAAAAAGTTGGATTAAGCAAGCAGGTTGTTGATTATAGGATCAAAAAAATGGCAAAAGAAGGGATCATAACAAGATTCACTACAGTAATAGACACTTACAAGCTGGGGTTCTCAAAATATAAGATTTATCTCTCCTTGGAGAATGCAAACAAGGAGATTATAAGCAATATAATTGATTTTCTGAAGAAACAAGACAAAACTGAATGGATTGCCACATGCTCGGGGAAGTGGGATGTAATCGCCGGATTTATTGTAAAAGATGTTTATGAATTCAATGAGTCTATAAAGGAATTTAATGAAAAATTCAGCCAATACATATCATCAAGAGAAACAACTTTAAATCTTGGAGTTCCGCATTGGAGAAAAGAATATCTTTTGAACAACAAAGAGCCATATCCTGCAGTTTTTCAGGGAGATGGAGGAAATAAATTAAAAATTGATTATGCAGATGAAGAGATTATCAGTGGATTACAGAATAAGGAATTTAAAAAAACAAAAGATAATTTTGATGAGCAGAATATTCCTAGACTTAAACAAGTTTAACTGGATTTTCTGCAAGGCTTTGATAAAATTCAGGAGTCTCACAAAAGCAAAATACGGCAGTTTTTTCCAGTATTGCAATCATATCAAAAACATTACTTATGCAGTAAATGTCATCGGCTCATGGGATATAGAACTTGATTTTGAAGTTGAGAATTTCAACACTTTCCATAGTATAATGCTGGATATAAGGGACAGATTTTATGACATAATCAAAAGCTATGATTTTGTAGCTGTAATGAACGAGGACAAGCTTGACTACTATCCCGGAAGTTATCCGAAATTAAAATAAAATGCAGAGCTGGATTTATTTTGTTTTAATAGCATATGGCATATGGGCTGTAACATCATTAATAGACAAGATTGTTATTTCGAAAGGCTACATAAAAAGCCCCCTTGTTTATATTTTGCTGAATGGCTTGATGAATGTTCTATTGATCTTCTTGCTCCCTTTTGTTGGATTTGAGGCTTTGAAATTTACGGACTTTTTGATCGTCTTGTTGGGGGGAGCTGCTTTTAGCGCTTCAGTATCCTTATACTATAAGGCAGTCCAATATGATGATATTTCAAAAGTCATAATACTGTTCCAGCTTGGGCCTGTTTTCGTTTTGCTGATGTCATTTCTGTTTTTAGGCGAAATATTGACAAAAAATTCTTTTATTGGTTTTTTATTTCTGCTGAGCGCAGGATTCATAGTTTCCTACAAGAAGGTGAATGGCTCGTTAAGGCTTGGCAAGGCGTTTTATTATATGGCGATTTCAATGTTTTTTGGCGCTATTTTTCTGGTAACTGCAAAATATATTTACAATGTAACAAGCTTTTGGAGCGCATTTTTATGGATGAGGCTGGCAGGCTTTACCGCCTTAGGCGTTTTGCTTTTTCCTTCGATAAGGAAAGAGGCTGTAAACACTTTAAAAATAATGAAGCCAAAAGCAAAGGCGCTTATGATTTTCAAAATGCTCATTGATTTTTCAGCTTTTGTATTTTTAGGGTATGCAATATTGAATGGCCCGATATCGCTAGTAACTGTGTTAGGAAGCTCTGTTCTGCCATTATTTGTGTTTGTGCTTGCTTTGGCTTGCTCGTTTTATTTTCCAAATTTAGTTAAGGAAGACATCAACAAAAAAGCCATTTTAATCAAATTATCCGCTATTGCCCTGATGGTAGTAGGAATTGTTTTTGTTAATTTATCGTAAATTGAGGTAATCAGGTTTTATATTCAATTGAGTTTGAGTTTCAGTTGTGGTAGCAGCCGACTCATCACAAATCGTGTTAATCATCTTCCAATCTCATAAATACTGATAATTCCACAATATTTATTAACAAACAAAAAATTGTGAAAACTGATGCTATCAATAGTCTTAGAGTGGGATAAATGAATGAGGAAGAATTTGTGGTCATTCAGAATTTTAGTAATGCTTACAGAAGATTAGTAGAGTCAATAAGCGAACTAAAGAAACTGGCTGAATCATCGCGAAACGACTTACCAACAAGAATACTATTGCGAACCTTCTTGTATTATGAATCTCATTATTCCAGATTTCATAAACTGCTAAAATTAATTACTGAAGAAGATAATAAAGGAATGGATTATGTCCTATATCGTTTTGACGACTCTATTCTAAAAATTGAAAGAGACAAGCAGATACATCTTAAATTGGGCACTTACCAATATTTGTTACCATTTCTGCAAGTTTTTGATCAATTTATCAGGGCATCAGAATTTTTTCTTAATAATGTGTTTACAATTACCCCAAAGATTTTTCTAGAAATGACATCTGTATATAGAGAAAACAAGTGGCAACTTTTTCAAAGTTTTGGAAAGAGAAATTGTATAATGCTTCATGGGGGTTTTGAAACACCTAATTCTTATTGGTTTCCTAGTATTAAAAGATTTCTTGAAAATAATAGATATGAAGTATGGGCACCGCAACTTCCAGATCTTAATCAACCGCCTTATTTGAACACACAATTACCATTTACACTTCAAAATGGAAAATTTAGCGAACATACAATAATTATTGCCCATTCCGCAGGTTGCCCTTTGACATTGAGCATTTTACAAAATATTAATATTAAAATCCACAGGGCAGTTTTAGTTGCAGGTATCGCAAGACGTTACGAAGGCAGTCCAATACTAAATCTATTACAAGAAGCATATGACTGGGTGAAAATTAGACAACATGTGGAGGAAATAATTTTCATAAATTCTGATGATGACCCTTGGGGTTGTACTGCCGAAGAGGGAAAATATATGTTTGGTAATCTAGGCGGAGCACTTATCGTTCTTCATGGACAAGGTCATTTTGGCTCTGGCACTTACAACCAGCCCTATAGAGAATTTCCACTTCTTGAAAAAATATTAAGTTTACCTTAAGACGTGATACCAATAATCTCTGAATGCTAAAATTTAATTCAACTTGTTCTTTACAGTCTCTTTCAATTTTTCTATAATTCTCTGAATATCTACCAATTTTCTCTCAATATAACTTTCTTTAACAAAGAAGCCGTCATAAGCTATTTTATTCCTTGTAATTCTTAAATCATCAATAAAAGCAATCTCGGATTTATTAAATTCCTTATAATTTGCTTCCAAATATTCTATCTGTCTCTTATGTGCCCCTTCACCAATTGTTTTATACCCATCAAGCAACAAAATTATGCTTATCAACTCCCTTACTACTTCATAATATTCTTTTGCGATATTTGAAGGGAATTTGCTTTTGTCTATCTGCTTTATCATTTCAAGTGTTATTTTTACCATTTTAAAAATCGAGTGCGCTTTTTCTTTATTCGGCGTTATTTTTATTAAGTCCTGTTCCATTTTAAAAAACTTTCAAATAACCTTTCAATATTATACCATTAATTATGTTATTTTTTAGTTCTTTGCTCATTTTACTAAAACTATCACTAAACAATATATTAATTTTCCTATTCAAGTACTTTTCAAACTTGCCCAAGCTAAGTTTTTCATCTTTTGATGCAACGAATAAATCGATATCGCTATCTTTTAAATCTTCTCCACTTGCAGATGAGCCAAAAAGGATGATTACACCAGGCATGCAACTTTCCGATAGGTATTCTAATAGTCCAGACTCCTTTATTTTCATTAGCATATCTAATCTTTTAAGAAATTTGAAGTTATCATTATCCCTATTAGCATAGTAAACAGGGTACCCATAAATCCTATGTTTTACTTTGGTTATAAGTCCTTCTTTTTCAAGTTCTGTTAGATATTTTTTAACAGACGGCGGTGCAATATCTACTCTTCTGCTTATCTCCCTAAGTTGAAAACCAATACCTTTCGGTGATGGGTCTTCAAAAAATAGTCTCAAAATTTTATATCTGTTATCTTTTTGTAACATATGTAATAATATTATTACAAGTGTTATTTAAATGTTTCGGTTTTAATAACAAGGCGGCTACCCTAAGCCCTAAATTATTGTCTATTTTGTAGAATAGAAACCAAAACTCAATTGTCTATAATGAGCGCAATAACGCTTAAATATATCCTCGTTCAACCAGTCAAAACAAAATCTGAAACCAAAACTTTTATATACTTAACAATTGTTAACTACGGAAATGGCGGACGAGAATAATGATCAGCAGGCTGTTAGTGAACAGCCGCAGCAAACTGCCAAAAAATACAAAATAGAGCACGACAGGCCAAACTGCATAGGTTGCGCTGCGTGCGCCGCTGTTGCACCTGATTTCTGGACAATGAGCGAAGACGGCAAGTCAGACATTGTAGGATGCAAAAAAAGGGATGATGAATGGGAAGAGCTTGACATTGAAGAAAAAGATTATGCCGTCAACAAGGAAGCTGCTGATTCATGCCCTGTAAATGTCATCCACATCACAAACAAGGAAACAGGAGAGAAAATAATTTAAACTGCCGATTTCTTGGTTATTAAATGAACAAATGCCAAAAATGCGGCTCTAAAAATATCAGGATTTACAATTATTTAGGCATAAAGGCAGTCAAATGCGGCGATTGCGGCTTTGATGAAAGAAATGTCTATGAAGTTTATCCGGAAGAGAAGAAAAGCCAGAAGGCAAAGGGCGAATATTCCGTTTATAAAAAAGGCGGAAGCCAAAGGGCAAGAAGAAATAAACTACAATTTTAAAGCATATCCCAGGTTATATATTTAAAAAACTATAAATATTTATATATATAGCAGATTAAGTTCATCTATAATGGTTTAATGGTAAAGGGGATAGTCTTGCTGCAAGGCAGGACATGTAAATCCCTTACTTAATCTTAATGGTAAAATGAAAATAATGATTTTCATTGATGATTCTAATTTTAAGGCGAATATCAAGTGTATTAATATTGAAAGGAAACAGCTCAATAAACAATAATAATAAGCGGTGTTTTGCTTTGGGCATTAAATCAATAATCAACAAATTTACAATTTACCAGTATATGATTGTTTTTCTCATAATTTTGCATTTAACAAGCGCATTTTTTTATGGTTTTGGCGCAAAGTCCTTAATTCCTGCTGCCATTGCGGTTTTGACAGCAACATTATTGGATTTTGCCATCAATTATTTTAAATTAAAAACATTCGAGTTTCCCCAAAGCGCTTTTATTTCAGGATTGTTCATTGCGGGATTATTAACGCAAAATCTGCAATGGTACATTTATGCTTTGGCTGGGGCAATTGCAATTTTATCAAAGCATATAATAAAAATAGATCAAAGGCATATTTTTAATCCTGCAAATCTTGGGGTTTTGTTTGTTTCAATGTCTTTTAATGTTTCGCACACCTGGTGGATTTCATCGCCTTTGGTTTTGGCTCTGATTTTTGGCGTTTTTATGGTATGGCGATTAAGAAGATTTGACTTGGCAATAAGCTTTTTGGCCGGTTATTACCTGATTAACTCGATAATTGGGCTTTCACAGGGAGCGCAATTCCAGGAAATTTATTACACAATCCTTAATGGCGGAGTAATCTATTTCTTCTCAATGTTTATGCTTATCGAGCCGAGAACAAATCCAGCAGTGGGAAAGCAAAGGATTGCTTATGGAGTTTTAGTCGCTGTTTTATTTATTGTATTCCACTCTTTCATTCCAAGGCATGACTTGCCTTTGGCATTGGCAGTTGGAAATATTTTTGTTCCGATATTAAACAGGGTCAAATTTGAGTTTAAAAAGAAACAATCAAAGCCAAGCATAAGTGAAACTCTAAAGATTGAGAATTATTAAATAAATTTCTGCATTTCTTTACAAAGAATTGTCTAATATATCACCTTTTGGTGTTATCCCTTTCTATGCATTCAATAATCTCACAAATAGTCCGGATAACTTTCCGATGTGCCTCTCCACTCATAAAATGGTCTGCTCCTTCCACAGGATGAATCTCAGCATGATGGGCCGCTCTTTGAGCATCTTTTAAGTATCTGGCTAAAGTCTCTGGATCTGCCAATCCTATAACTTTGTCCTGCGTACCATAAAAAAAATGACAGGGCATATCACTTGGCACCAAAATGCCATCAAGAAGATTATTAGTTAAAAATTGAGTTACTGTGCCTTCGGTATCCACGCGATCATAGCTTAATTTGGCAAAATGATCATTTCCTATATCAAACTCTGGGAATAGTTTTTGTAAACGCCCTCTAAATAAATTTAATACTCTTTCATCGGCAATGTTGATTTCTCTACTGTGAATTTTTCTAACTAAGTCGCCAGCATCATTTGCTGTTATACCAACCCCTTCCATTATTATGGAAGCAAGTTCCTGTGGAGGTAGTACATAGCCTGTGCCAAACAACCCAGAGATTGCAATAACAGAACTTATTCCAAAATTTAAATTTGGCAAATTTGCTAAAAGGGTTATTGTGCCATAACAAGTTGAAACTGTGTGCAGAGGGACTTTATTTCGCTCGGCATAGCTTTGTGCCCACACAAGCGCTTGTTTAGTGTCTTCTATGCTATTAGCCAGGCTAAAAAATCCAGCAGACCTTTCATGACCGCGATATTCAAAAGAAAAGACATCAGCGCCTTGCCGTGTAAGATTCCTGAAGGTTAACATAGGCTGCATTTCAGCGCTTGCCCCTATGAGAGGAGGGACCATCACAACTCTTTTTCTTTCACCTATTGCTTCTAACATCACCCCATAAAGAGCGCCACCATTAGGCAGGCTTATATATTCTTCTCTCAATCTGCTTGAATTGGATTTAGTAGACATTTTGTTCAAAAATTTTGATATATATTTTGTACAACTTTATAGAATGAGTCCTGAGTTGCATATAAATCTTTTTTAACTATTAAAAATAATAAAAATAAATTCTATTCTTTCACAGCCAGAATAGACGCGCTTTTCACCCCATACTTGTCTGCTCCTTTCTGCGTGTCGGGGTTCAAAAATCTGTATTGGGGATTATCTTTTATTTCTTTCAATTTCAATCCGCTTGACATTATGGCACTCTTGTAATTGTCCTGCTGCATTGCCCCACCGATGCATTCCGCCCATAAAGTCGGATCAGAAACAACCCTGTCGCTTAGCTGCTTTTCGCTTATGATGTCAGAAATTGCCATTCTGCCGCCTTTCTTGAGGACTCTGAATATTTCCCTAAAAACAGTTTCCTTTTCTGTTGACAGGTTGATGACGCCATTGCTGATTACTGCGTCAAATGTGCTGCCATTGAAAGGCAATTTTTCAATGTAGCCTTTTTTCAATTCCGCGTTCGCAATTCTGTATTTTCTTGCCAAATTTGCCGCTTTTTGAAGCTGCGCATCAGTCATGTCCAAACCAATTGCCTTTCCGGTTTTGCCGATTTTCAATGCAGCTAAAAACAGGTCAGTGCCTGATCCGGAGCCAAGGTCAAGAACTTTGCTTCCTTCATTCAAATCAGCAAAATCAATATGGTAGCCAACACCTGCATACGAGTCAAGCGCTTCCTGTGGTATCATGTCCAGATCAGCTTTTGGATAACCAAGCTTTTCTGCCAAGCCCCTTCCCATCTCAAAATGCAGGCTCAATCCTTTTGGATTTTGTGCTACTTTTGCGTACATTTCCCTGACTTTTTTCTGGACAACATTCTTGTCAACAGTAACTGAAATTTGTGCAGTTTGTGCCGTTTCCATTAAAATCACCCCATAATAAGTTATTTTATTTTTATTTATAAATATTTGCTTAACGCTTAACCCTTCTTTCTCTCCAAAACAAGTGTGGTATAGCTGTACTTGTTTTCATTGTCCTTTTCAACAAATTTTTCCCTTGATTTAAGCCACTCATTTTCATTAAATTCAGGAAAATAAGTGTCTGCCTCAAATTTGCCATGGACTTTGGTTACATAAAGCCTGTTTGCTATGGGCAAAAACAGCCTGTAAATTTCAGACCCTCCAATGACCATTATTTCATGGCTGCCTTTTGCAGCTTTTATTGCGTCTTGTATGCTGTTAACGACAATACAGCCATCTGCCGTGTAATTTTTATCCCTTGTTATTATTATGTTCAATCTTTCAGGCATCGGCCTTCCTATTGATTCATAGGTTTTCCTGCCCATCACCACAGGCTTGCCTTTTGTTGCTTCCCTGAAATACTGCAGTTCAGATGGCAAATTCCACGGCAACTTATTCCTGCAGCCAATTGCCCTGTTTTCGTCCATTGCAACTATTAACGAGATAATCATTTTAGTTTGTTATTTTATCTTTTGATTTTCAATCCGTTGCACTTAAAAATGCCGAGCATTTTTGGTGCCCCAAAAATTCCTATGGAATTTTTTAGGGCTTCGCAACAAATTTTATACTCGGCAAAAATTTTTACTGCCAGTCACATGCGAGTGAGCTCGTTTCACTCGCTCACAACTCACTATTTTTGCCTCGCATACATTCAATAAATTGGCGAGGTTTCGCGATGTGGCAGAACAGCGAAACCGAGCACTAACATTTGCCGAAGGCGGATTTAAATTTGTATAATTCAACAAACTTAAATTTCAAACAGCCATTTCCGCTTTTATTGAAGGGTGAAACTGGTAGTTTTCCAATTTTATGTCCTCCATTGTGAAATCATCGATATTCTTGATTTCCGGGTTTAACCATAATTTAGGCAACGGAAACGGCTTTCTTGAAAGCTGCTCCTTTACCTGTCCAAAATGGTTGTGGTAGATATGCGCGTCTGCCAATGTGTGGACAAATTCCCCGGCATTCAAGCCAGCAACTTGAGCAACCATATTCAGCAATAAGGAGTACGAAGCGATGTTAAACGGAACTCCAAGGAACATGTCGCATGATCTTTGATACATCTGCAATGACAGCTTTTTGTCTGCAACAAAGAACTGGAAAAAGGCATGGCATGGCGGCAATGCCGTTTCCTGCAATTCGCCGGGGTTCCACGCTGTCACAATTATTCTTCTGCTTGTCGGATTTTCCTTTATAAGATTTATTGCATTTGCAAGCTGGTCAATTTCTTTTCCATCAGGCGCTTTCCACCTGCGCCACTGCACTCCGTAAATTCTCCCAAGGTCGCCTTGAAATTTTGCTCTTGGCTTCCAGTAATCCGCTTCCGCATTAGCTGTCCATATTGTAGTTTTGCCGGAATCTCTTGTTCCATGAAGTATTTCCGCAAGCCTTCTTTCGTCATTAGAGCCTTCAATAAACCATAACAGCTCGCTTGCAACGCTGTTCCATGCCAGCTTTTTTGTTGTCATGGCTGGAAATCCATCTTCCATGCTGAAGCGCAGCTGCATTCCAAAAACAGCCCTTGTGCCTACTCCAGTCCTGTCTTTCCTGTCTATTCCGCTTTCAAGAACATATTTAAGAGCATCAAGGTATTGCTTCATCAAAATGGGATAATTCAGACAATTATAAAAACATATTTATTTTTTTAATTGGCTTATAAAGTTTGTCATTTTCTTTAGTAGTAAAATTCCTTAACCACTACCAAAAAGTATTTATACTACTTCCCAAAGGAAATGACGCAATATGAAAAAAAAGACAATGCAGGCTATTTTTGTTCTGCTTTTCATTTTTGGGTTTGTTGCCGGCTTTGCCATTCCCTGGGACATAAGGGACGTTACAAAAAAGGTGCTGAAGCCTGAGATTTTTGATGTTCCGAAAAAGCTTGGACAGCTTGACATGCAAACTGATTATTTCAGGTACACTGTGCTTGCAGGCACTGACACTGGAAGCATTGAGCTGATAAGACTGGACGATAAAATCCCAGCGCATCTTCATCCAAAGGAAAATCATTTTGTTTACGTTTATAAAGGAAGGGCTAAAGGCGCTGTTGGCAGCGTTACAGCAGAAGTCGGAGCAGGGCAGCTTGTTGCAATTCCGGCAGGAGTCCCCCACAGCTTTGAAAGGATTGGAGATTCGCCTGTTGAAATCATATTGTTTTCAACACCGCCTTTTGTAGCTGGAGACACTGTATTCTTGGATAAAAAATAAAAATTTGTATTTTTTTAACAAAATTAATAAACCTTATCAAAATCCAATTCTTATGAAGAAATCATGGATTAAAGAGATTGCAAGGGACTTGCTGGCATTAGGAAGCATACCCTTTTACTTTCTGGTTGTGGTAAGGGCGGTAATTGGAAAATACAATGCCTTTGTCTATCAGATGCTGATAGCAGCCCTTGTTGTTTTTATTCTTTATTTTTTAATGAAAGACTCAAGCTTGCACGTTGGAAGGGCATTTGTTATACTCGTTTTTACAAGCTTATTTTACAAAGATATGCTATTTGCCGCATTTGCGTCTTTGGCGTGGGTTTTACTGCTGATCTCCGCCTATTACATAAAAAGAAGCGTTGGCTTTGTATTAAGGGGAATTATGATTGGCGCAATTGGCTCTTTGGCTGGCTATTACACAACTTTATATTTGGTTTAAACAATAATTTTTATATAATTGACATTATTCACAAAATCTGATTTGAAAATGAGCGGGCGCTTAATAATGTTTTCAGGCACTGAATGCGTGCATTGCAAGGAAATGGATCCGATACTTGAGCAGCTTGAAAAGGAAGGAATCCACATAGAGCATGTTGAAGTCTGGCATAATGAGGAAAATGCTGCATGGCTTGAGAGTTTGGACAAAAACCCTGACGGCTCTGTCTTTTGCGGTGGCATACCCCTTTTCTACAATGAAAAGACAGGCAAAAAGCTCTGCGGCAACCAGAAAATAGAAAAATTAAGAGCATGGGCAAAAGGGGAATTGAGATAGCAAACCGTTTAATTTCATCAAGCAGCCTGCGGTAATGCTTTAGGATTGTATGCTGGCTTTGGATTGTTTTTTGGCTTTGCTTCTTGGGCATATGCCTTGTTATTATAAGTGCCATAGGGATCTAATGCTGCAATCTGCCTTCCCCATGCCAATCCCCTGACTATTACGCCTGCACCTAACCCACCATAGAACTGTGAATCCACACCAAAGCCCAAGTAGTCCAGCGACACCGGAACTGTGTTGGCTAAGGCAGACCATCCAATGTTTCTAAAGAAAAACTTTTTGAACTGCTGCTCATACGCCTCTGTAATATCCAATGTCTTGTGCCTGAGCAAGTAGTCTGCATGGTTGGCAATTGGGCCAATAGTGCCAAGCAATCCGAGCTGCGCCAGAGATCTTTTCAATAATCCATAATGTGCCTTGACATCAATATGCTGGTTTATTAAGCCCAAAGCATTATAGACAATTGGGCTAAAGATAGATGAAAGCACAAGAGAATCCCTTATCTGGGCAGAAGTTGTTTTTTTGCCTCTCCATAAATTCCCCACATAGTCCCCGGCAATTGCAACTCCGGCAGCTACAACAGCAGGCATGCCTATTATAGAATATGCAGCTGCTGTCGCTGCTGCCCCAATGCCATAATCAAAAATCTTGCCCAGCAATCCCCTTTTTGGGTTATTTAGCTTTTTGGCTACCCAAGTCCGCTTGCCGCTATTTACTATGCTCTCAAGATTTTTTGCCATATTGAAAATAATAGTCCTGTGACTATTTCAAGCGATTAAAATGAGGTTGTCACTTTTTAAATCTTTCTATTTTAATTACTATAAAGTAGTTAATTTAGTATTTTTGGATTCCTAGAATTTGTTTAATCAGAATGTTCAAGTGGCAAAGTTAGGTTAGATGCTTCAATAGCTTTTCGTGCACTTTCTTGTTTGAAACGACAAACTTGTGCTGGTCAAGTTTCCATTTTTTTCCTCCTAAGTCAGTAACTTTGCCTCCTGCTTCCTCTACAAGCAAAAATCCTGCTGCAACATCCCATTCATGAGTTGACAGGAGCACATAGCCTTCGGATTTTCCTGTTGCTATGAGCCAAAGGTTATAAATGGCAGAGCCGAAATTCCTTATGTCAATTGCCTTGTGGATTAATTTTTCCAGGAAAGCTGTTTTCTCTTTCCTGTTTGCATATGCGAACTCGCACAGCACAAATGAATGCTCAAGGCTTTTTTTGCCGGAAACTTTTATTCTCCTGCCGTTCGAGAAAGCTCCCTTGCCTTTTTCAGCAATCGCTGTTATGCATAAAACCGGGAAATGGAGTATGCCCAATTCCACTTCATTTTTGTATTCCAATGCAATTGACGTGCCAAAAACAGGTATTTTATGAAGAAAATTATGCGTGCCGTCAATGGGGTCAATAACCCACTTGTAATCTGAATTGTTGTCCTCAAGCCCTGTTTCCTCCGACAGTATGCTGTGGCTTGGAAAGTGCTTTTTAATGGTTTTAATTATCGCCTTGTTAGCTTCGATATCAGCAGCTGCAACCAGGCTTTTGTTTGGCTTTACCTTAACAGCCTCTTTTTTTACGTAATGGCGCAGAATAACCTTTGCTGCTGCTTTTGCCGCTTGAAGCATCACTCTCTTTTCTTTTTTCAAATCCATTTTTTCAAATTGCCTTCAATTCTTTTCAGCGCATTCCCGTTTTTAGCAGCAAACCCTTTTCCTGTTACCATTTCATAAGCTGTTATGTAGCGCTTGGCAGCCTCAACCTTTACCTCATCGGGAATTTCCGGAATTTTTCCTTCCCCAATAAACCCCTTGTTTGCAAGCCACTGCCTTACATATTCCTTGTCGAGTTTTTGAGGCTCCTCTCGCTTGGAAAATAGTTCATTGTGGGTGTCCTTTATCCAAAACCTTGACGAATCCGGGGTATGAATCTCGTCAATCAAAACCAATTCCCCATCTAAATCGCCAAATTCATATTTTGTGTCAACGAGGATTAAATTGTTTTTTGCAACTAATCTTGTCCCGTAGCCAAACAATGCAAGAGCCGCATTTTCCATTTTCCTGTAGGTTTTTTCATCAATTAAGCCTCTTTTTAGTATCTCCTCTGCAGAAATTGATTCGTCATGCAGCCCATGCTCCGCCTTTGTTGAAGGAGTTATTATCGGCTTCTCCAGCTTTTGGTTTTTCTTCAAGCCTTCAGGCAGGATATTGCCGCAGAAATTTCTTATGCCTTTTTCATAATTGTGCCATGCAGATGTTGTTGTAACTCCCGTTATATAGCCCCTGACAACCATCTCAACAGGGTATGGCTTGCATTCCTTTACAAGCATCACATTTGGGTCAGGAACATCAATCACGTGGTTTTTTACAATATGCTTTGTTTTTTCAAACCAGAATGCAGAAGTTTGGTTAAGCACCTGCCCCTTGAAAGGGATTGTGCATAAAACCCTGTCAAAAGCGGAAATCCTGTCTGTTGTTATTATCAGCCTTTTGCCGTTGAGAGTGTAGTTATCCCTTACTTTGCCTTCATATTTCCTGCCTATTTTAAAGTCAGTTTTATCCAGAGTGTACTTTAGCTGGGTTTTGAGGATTTTGTCGGATAACATTTTGAATTAGTTATTTTTCAAGCGGGTTACCTTTATAAAATTTGCATCAAAAGGTCGCTTTCGTTTTTTATTTGTTTTATCGAAATTATTTTTTAAAAAATCAAATATTACTTATTGCTGTCCAAAACCTTTTTTGCCATTTCCCTTCTGTAGGTTGTCAGCAATTCCGCATACTCATTGTCTATGTTCATTATCTCGACAGCTGCAATTGCGGCATTTATTCCATTGTTTATGCCGACCCACAAGCCATGCGTTGTGTGCTTAAGGAAGTTTAATGCAGCTTCTGCCTTGTCATCTTCTTCAAGAAGCAATGGGCAGTATATCACAAGCTCGCCTTTTTTCTCAACCGGCTCGTCAAAATATGTGAATTCCACATTTACCGCATTTGGATTCGGCTTATTATCAAAATTTGGCACTATTTGGAAATTTTTCAACGTTTCAACTGCTTTTTTAACAGCTTCGCTGCCTTTATCCCCTATTATTGTGATGCTGCTGTATTTTTTCATAATTTTTGCGCAGTTTTCAGCAGCAATAATGCCTTTGCCAACACCGACTGCCAGGACAGGAATCCCAGGAGGCATCTGCGCTATTGCAAGCAATGCATCCAGCCCCTGATAATTGCCTCCGCACGGAACTCCGATAACGGGCCTTATAACTTTTGAAGCCGCTACTCCAGGCAAATGCGCAGCCAATCCAGCCCCTGCAATCACAACAGCATAGTCGTTCTGCAATGTTTTGTCAACATCTTCGGGAGTCTTATGGGCAGAACTTACCCTTAAGTCAAAATCTATTTTTTGCTTTCTTAATTCCTTGGCAATCTCATTATACGTTTTTTCATCGCTCTTTGAGCCGAAGATTATTAGCGCTTTTTTCATCTTAATTCGATTCCAACTCGTTCAAAACAATCCAGCA
>JACPTD010000034.1 GCA_016192955.1 Candidatus Woesearchaeota archaeon
CGTGTCAAACAAGTCAGCCATTTTTTTGACAAAATTAGAATCCATAATTTCTTCTATATCTTGTTTATATTTAAATCTATGGAAAGATTTATAATTCATCTAATTAGTCTATATTGCAAGGGTGGTATAATTCAATGAAGTATCTAAGCATATTAGGCTCTACTGGCAGCATCGGCACTCAGACTCTGGAGATAGTCAGGAAATTTCCTGATGAATTCAAAATAGTCGGATTGACAGCAAACAAAAATTCTGGCTTATTGCTTAAGCAAATAAAGGAGTTCAAGCCAAAGGCAGCCGCGGTAATGGACAAAAGCAAGGCTGATGAATTGCTTAATTTCTCTTCATGCCAGATTTATTCCGGAATTGAAGGCATTAATAAAATTGCGGCAATGAATGAGGCTGATACAGTTGTCAACGCTTTAGTTGGGAGTGTCGGGATAGAGCCAACATACAATGCCATAAGAAATAAAAAGAATATTGCGTTGGCAAATAAGGAAACTTTAGTGGCGGCAGGTCGCGTAATAATGGAAGAGGCAAAGAAAAATAATGTTGCTTTGATGCCGATAGACTCAGAGCACAGTGCTATTTTCCAGTGCCTGAATGGAGAAAATGTAAAGGATGTAAATAAAATTACAATAACGTGCTCTGGTGGACCATTTAAGAATTATACAAAAGAGCAGCTGGAAAATGCAACTGTGCAAGATGCGTTAAAGCATCCGACATGGAGCATGGGCAACAAAATAACAATAGACTCTGCAACTTTGATGAACAAGGGCTTCGAAGTTATTGAAGCTCATTGGCTTTACGGGACTGATTATGAGAAAATAAAAGTGGTAATCCATCCGCAGAGCATTATCCATTCTCTTGTGGAGTTTGCCGACAAATCAGTCATAGCGCAGCTAGGCTTGCCTGATATGAAAATACCAATTCAATATGCTTTGACATATCCGAAAAGATTCCAAAATTTAAGCAGCTCATTGGACTTGGCTAAAATAAAAATACTTGAATTTAAGGATCCTGACTTTGAAAAATTCCCATGCCTTAGATACGCTTATGAGGCTGGAGCTGTTGGCGGAACCTTGCCTGCTGTGATGAATGCGACGAATGAAATCGCAGTTTATGCTTTCCTGGACAATAAAATAAGATTTTTGGACATTTCAAGGCTGATAAGAAAGATGATGGACTCGCATAGCCTGATCAAAAATCCGGCATTAAAGGACATTCTTGAAATTGACAAAAAAATCAGGGAAGAAACAAGAAACATAATTGAAAAGAATGTTGTCTTAAACCATTAGAATGACAGACTTAAGCCAGCATCATAAAAAGGTCATCTCATATTTTAAGGAATCAGAGTTTGGCTATGATTTGGTCCTTGGAGGCATAAAGCATTTTGGCTTTTACCCGGACAAAATAAACAGCATAAGTGAAAAAAAAGCGCAGGAGCTAATGCATGAGCTGCTTGCAAAAAGGCTTAATGTTAAAAGCAATCAGCTTATTCTGGACGCGGGATGCGGGCAGGGCTTTGTAAGCGCGTACCTTGCGAAAAAATTCAACTGCAGGATAATTGGAATAACAATAGTGCCTTTTGAGGTGCATAAGGCTAAAAGACTGGCTGAAAAATTAAATGTTTCAAACGTGGAATACCGGCTAATGGACTATTCAAATACGAACTTTGAGGATAACAAATTTGATTCTATATATGCAATAGAGTCATTTGTACATTCGCCAGATGCAAATGCCACTTTAGGTGAATTTCTTAGAATTTTAAAGCCAGATGGAAAATTAGCGATATTTGATTATACTATCTCCAATGACAATGAATTTACAGATTATGAGAAAAAAATCTGGGGCGTAATAGTGGAGCGAACGGCAATGGGCTCTATAAAAAGCATGAGGCACGGCTCATTTCCAAATCTGCTGAAAAAGGCAGGGTTTGAGTCAATAAGCCATGAAGACATATCAGAAAATGTGCTTCCTTCAATCCAAAAACTGAATAAGTTAGCCAAAATACCCTATATTTTTGTAAATTTTTTAAAACTTCATGAGCATTTCATAAACGTGACAGCGGCTATTGAAGTTTACAAATTGGCGCAAAAGGGCATGTTTAAGTACAACATATTCACAGCCAAGAAACCCAAGCGGTAAAACCGGAATAAAAAATAAACATTTTCAAAATGAACTTCGCAATAATAGTGGCTGCTGGCAAAAGCAAAAGAATGAAGAGTAAAACAAGAAAAATCTTCCTTCCATTATTTAATAAGCCAATGATTTGCCACACAATAAAAACATTTCAAGATTGCGGTTTGGTTGATGAAATAATAATTGCAGCACAAAAAAACAATATTAAAAAAATAAATCAAATAAAACAGCAGTACAATCTTGATAAAATAAAGAATGCGGTTATAGGCGGAAAGGAAAGGCAGGACTCTGTTTATAACGGGCTTATGTCGATAAATAATGCAAAAGATAATGACATCGTTATTGTTCATAATGGCAGCAACCCATTAGTAAAAGATAATGAAATCATTGAATGTGTAGCTTCAGCAAAGCAATATGGGGCGGCAGTTGTAGGATTCCCATTAAAGGACACAATCAAAAGAATAAGCGGCAATTTTGTTGAAAAAACAATAGACAGAGGCAATGTGTACCAGATTCAGACGCCGCAGGCAATCAAGTATGGCTTGTTTGTTGAGGCTTTTAAAAACGCCAATAAAAAAAATCTGAAATTTACTGATGACGTTTCCCTTGTTGAAGCTCTTGGCAAAAAAGTGAAGATTGTGGATTGCTCTTATGAAAACATAAAAATCACAACAGAAGATGACTTAAAAATTGCAGAAGGTATTTTGATGGGAAGAAGAGGAAATGTAAATTTCAGAATTGGATTCGGGCATGACAGCCATAAATTTTCTTTGAATAGGGGCAAAAAGCTTGTTTTAGGGGCTTATACTGTGCCAAACGAAATTGGCTTGGAAGCAAATTCCGATGGTGACTTGATTTTGCATGCCTTGTTTAATGCCATAAGCTCTGCGATAGGCTGCAAGTCACTTGGCAACTATGCTGACCCAATGTCCAAAAAAGGCATAACAGACAGCAGAGAATACTTAAAAGTGATTTTGGATAAGCTTAAAGAAAAAAATATGGCAATAAACAATGTCTCAATCTCCATGGAGGCAAGAAAACCCAATTTAGACATTCACACAGATAATATTAAAAATTCATTGTCAAAAATATTAAACCTTGAAAAAGAGATGATAGGGATCACCTGCACTTCAGGAGACGACTTGACTGCGTTTGGAAAAGGCCATGGCATGCAGTGTTTTGCGGTTGTGAGTTTGAATTAAAAACATTAGATTTAAAAATATATTTTTTTAACCATATTAAAAATGAACTCATTAAGTGTAGAAATAAAACCAGCGAGGGATGAGACGGAATTCTCTAGTATTGAACATATCTGTCAATTAACTCGTATATCCTCCATAAGTTTAAGTGAAAGGATAAAAGGATTAATCGCAGTATCACCAGAAGGAATAATAGTAGGAGGTGTACTTTACTATGTTGGTTTCCAGCATAATGGACAAATCATTGCCGCTATAGACGCTTTAGCAGTACATCCTGCTCATCAGAAAAAAAAAATAGGAAAAAATATCGTTTTGACTTTAATAGAAATACTTAAAATACAAGGAACTGGCGAAGTAACAACTGTACCTATCAACCATACAGAGCCTTTCTATGAAAGTTGTGGTTTCCAACCAGATAATGAACATCCTCCGATATACATGCTTGAATTCTAGTTCCAAAACCTTCAAAATTAGCAAATATTATATATAAAAATGATATTTCAATCTGTTATGCCTATCCCATCATACGCTAAAATCAACCTTTTCCTTAAGATAGGCAGGAAACTAGGCTCAGGCTACCATCAAATACAGTCTGTCATGCAGAAGATAGAGCTAAGCGACAGCATTACTATAGAGCCTATAAATGAAGACAAGATAATAGTGGAGTCAACAAACAAGGAGATAGAGAATGAAAGCAATCTTGTGTACAAGGTTGCCATGCTCCTAAAGAAAAGGTACAAGGCAAGGCATGGCGTGAGAATCTTTATCGAGAAAAACGTGCCGCTTGAAGCAGGCTTGGGAGGCGGTTCCAGCAATGCAGCAACCGTGCTGCTGAACCTCAACAAATTGTGGGGCCTGAAGCTAAAAGAAAGCCAACTGATAGGCTTGGCTGCCCAGATAGGCTCTGATGTGCCTTTTTTTATAGGCGAAAATGCGGCTTTGGTTGAGGGCATAGGCGACAAGATAAAGAGGATAAAGAAGTCATTCAGCATAAACATTGTGCTTATAAACCCGGGCTTCAGGGTTTCCACAAGATGGGCTTACTCCACATTTGACAGGCAAAGGCCCAGGATAAAGACAAAAGCGGACATGAAAAATCTGATAAAAGCCATTGAAAAAAAGGACATAAAGGAGATAGCAAATAACCTTCATAACGACTTTGAGCCCATTGTGACAAAAAAGTACAAGGTTATAAGCGAAATCAGGAGCAATCTGCTGAGGAATGACGCGTTAAATGCCTCTGTCTCGGGCTCGGGCCCGACAGTGTTTGGAATTTTCAACAGCATATACGAGGCAAGGGAGGCATTTTTTAAAATACAGTATGACTACCCGTTTGTTTTTCTGACAAAAACTATTTAAAAGGAGGGCATTATCCGACTTTTGGGGATTGACAATGGTTTTAACTTTGAATTATTTTGCAATGATAGTAGGCTACATATCCTTATTTTTCATCGCGCTAGTCTTGGCACTATTCACTTACCTGTACATAAAGGAAAAATACAGCAATTGGAAATGGAAAAAAGATATTGAAAAAAGAAAAAAGGAGCAGGAAGAAAAAAAGGCTATTTCTGGCGAACAAAGCTTGCCTGCTGCCAGCCAAAGAGAGGACAAACAGGAAACAGCCCAAGAAGCCCATATTCCAGAAAACGAAAAAGCCGATTAAAACAATGGAGATAAAGGTTGCAAAGCATGCAGGTTTCTGCTTTGGCGTGAAAAAAGCGATAGAAATCGCGGAAGATGTTGCCCAAGGCAATAGCGGCAAAACCTATGTATTAGGGCAGCTTGTGCACAATGAAAAAGTCATAAAAAACCTCGAGGCCAATGGGCTGATATTTGTTGACAATATAAGCGACATTCCGCAGAATGCAGTGACTGTGCTAAGGGCGCATGGCGAGCCTGGCACTACCTACCAATCTCTTGAGAAGAAGTCGATTGTTAAAGGCAGAAATCTGAATGATGCCACATGCCCGCTAGTCACGCTTGTCCATAATGTCGCAATCAAGCTAAAAAACAATGGGTACGAAGTGATAATCTTCGGCAAGCACAACCATCCTGAAGCTGTAGGGACAAGCTACCATTTGAGGGGAAAGGACACCTTCATTGTTGAAGAGCCCGAGCAGGCTGGTTTGGTTTTGGATTATATAAACAAAAATAATTTTGAAAAAATAGCAATAATATCACAAACAACAATGTCAGTTTATGGATATAAGCAGTTAATCCAGAATATAAATAATTCCTTAAATGAAAAATTTGCTGAGATTCCGCTAAGCATGAGAAATCTTGATGCCAAATACGGCTTTGTTGACACCATCTGCAATCCGACAAAGCAAAGGCAGTCCGACACTGAAGACTTGGCAAAGGAATGCGACATTGTCATTGTCATCGGCGGCAAAAACTCGAGCAATTCCAAGGAGCTTTATGCAAAATGCAGGGAATTTGGCGTTGAAAGCCATTTTATCCAGTCAGAGGAGCAGCTGCAGAAAGAATGGTTTGATGGAAAGGACAAGATTGGCGTCACAGCAGGGGCTTCCACTCCTGATTACCTGATTAATGAGGTTGTTGAGAGGATAAGGGAGTTGTACTCTGATAAGAAAGAAGATTTTGCTCAATCTTGACTTATTAAAATAGAAATGTTTTAATATGAAAACATTTTCTAAATAAATGAGGGGTTAAAAATTTCAGAATTTACACCAAAACCTGTTTTGGCATTTGAGTTGGATGGTTCTTTTATTCCTATAGACTTTGAAAGAAGGAATCTTGAAGGATTGCTAGTTGATACTGCTCTTTTAAAGAAAATTTTAAGACATGAAGATGCGGCATTAATTGTTCCAGCATTAGAAGCAAGTGGAGCTAGAACGGATTTAAGGTAAGTTTTATATATTAGGTTATATTTCTTCTTATTGAGGTGATATTTATGGGTAGAATTTCTGGAATTTATTTGTCAAGTGGGCAACGCAGGCAATTGCAGAATTTTGCAAAGAAGACAAAAAATAAAATTGAATTTCGGGCAGCTCAAGGAGTGCTCTTGCGCTCAGCAGGGAAACCTGCTGAAGAAGTCGCACGACAGTTTGATGTGACTATAAAGCAAGTGTTTGTATGGACGAGAAAATTCAGAACGTATGGCGCTGAGGGGCTTCGCGTTAAAAAACAAACAGGCCGTCCAGCGAAAAAGGCAGAACTAGCAAAACCCCGCATAGAGGAACTCATCGATAATGATCCGCAATTGTTTGGCTATCTCAAGGGCAGATGGGTGCTCCGCGACATATCTAGGCAATTGAAGAAAGAAAATATTAATGTGCACTATTCCAGCGTTCATCGCATTCTCGGAGATATGGGCATTAAACTAAAGAGCCCTAAGCTTAGAGCACCCGGCTCTATTAAGAAGAACTACCGTAAACGCGCAGAAATCAAGCGCTACAAGCGAATAGCCCCTGCTCTTTTAAAAAAAAGATACTTATCGGCTTCCAAGATGAAAAATGGACAGAGCTTTTACCCAAAGCCGAGCGTTGCTGGACTAAAAAAAGAACGACCCGCTATATCACAACACTTGGTTATACAAAGAGAGTAAATTGCTTTATCACGCTTTTCTGGCCTCGCAAACGTATTGTGTGGAATACTTTTTCTCGAAGAAGAAATATTGAATTCAGGAAACATCTAAGCAACCTTGTTGCTTATGCAAAAAGACACATCATCAAACGTATAATCTTATTTGTAGATCATGCAAAGTACCATGAGACTGATGAGGTCATGCGTTTTCTCAAGCGACATCCATGCCTCAAAATCAAATGGCTTGGCAAGAAAGATCCAAACAGCAATCCAACAGAATGCCTTGTCAACAAAAGACTTGCAGGGGCGGTTGCAGTCAACAGAGAGCATGCAGACTTGGCCGCTCTAAAGAATTAAACAAAAAAATTTCTCAGGAAATATAACTCAATTTATGCAATTTAGCTTAGGATAAGGAACTGCAATAGCCTCTTCATACAAGTGTTTCATGATTGCTTCCCTTTCTTCCTCAACAAAAAACGACATTGCCACATATTGTGCGATTAGTGTAGTGGCAGAATTTCTTGGCAGTTCACTATTCCGAACGAAATTAATGTAGATAGAAGCAATCATGGCATTGTATTCTCTGACTATCTCAGGGACTTGACCCTGTATGATTCTTGTTGTTGTTTGATCATATTCGATAACTTCAGACTGAGCATCATCTCCGATTAAATGTACTTTTTTAATTGGCGTCATCATTTGAGTTTGATATGCCACTCTTCTTTCAAAACCATATTGTCTTAAATCCCTCAAAACAATATCAATTTTTTCTTGATCAAATCCCAATTCTTTTAACTTCTGGTCCTCTCTTAAGAAAGCTGCTACCTCATTAATAAAATCTGATCCAAATTCTGCATAACCTTCTTGCTCTTGCAATGTTAAAATTGCTGGACTTAATTGATTAATAGCTCTTTCGAGCTTGGATTCTCCGTCCGGGTCAGTCAAAATTGTACCAACTAAAATCAGCTTCCCAGTCATAACTAGTAGATATAATCTTTTATTTTCATTAACTGTGCATTTCCTCCCTTAAATACACATATCCTTCTGAATCGTAGTCGAGAATTTATTCTCGCTACTAATATTTAGCAACCAAAACGAGAATGACTACTAAAACGAAAGATATAAATATTAGCTCTTTCTGAATATTAAGCATAATTATTGTCTATAAAAGAGGTGATATTATGCCAAGAAAAAGAAGAAGATTAGATGTGATTTGCTTAAATGCCAAATGCAGCCA
>JACPTD010000010.1 GCA_016192955.1 Candidatus Woesearchaeota archaeon
AATACGATGTCAGAATTTTTGAAGAATTGCCGCTTTATATAAAAATGGAGATTATAAACTCACATAAAATAATCTTTTCAAAAAATATTCAGGAGCTGTATTATCTTTTTTATCATTTCAGAAAAATATGGAATGACCAAAGCCTAAATTGGATTGAGACAAAATGAGGAAATACAAAACAATCGCTCAAAATGAAAAAAGAAATTTCAGATAGGAAAAAAAGATACAAAGAAAAAATAGATTACGCTAGAGACAGAATCTCCGATTTAGAAGACTGGCTTTATACAGAAGACATAAAAGAAAGAAAAACTTTTTTTGCCTCTGAAAAATCATTTCAAGAAGTTGTTGAATGCTTAGCTGACATTTTTTCTATGATTCTTTCAGATTTAAACTTAACTTTGAATGATGATTATTCAAACATAGAGAAATTAAAGGAAAAGAAGATTTTAAGTGAAGAAAATGCAGGTATATGTATCGAGTCAAATGGATTGAGGAATAGGGTAGTGCATAGATACAATCATATAGATGAAAAAATGTTTATTGAGAGCAGTAAAGAATTAATTCCAAAACTTGCCAAAATTCTTGACTATATCGAGGATTATTTAAAAAATTCCAAAAATGGACAATAATATTACAACCAATCTAAAAAAGGATTTAAAAGAAATAAAAGATGATGTATTTGCGATTCTAATTTATGGCTCATACGCGGTAGGGGGGGCTAATATAAGAAGTGATGTAGATGTGTGTGTTGTATTAAAAAATAATGATAAAGAAGAAATAAACAATGTTAACAGAAAAATTTTAAGAATATCGGCAAAAAATGAAAAATATGACATTAGGATATTTGAGCAGATGCCGCTTTTCATGAAAAATCAAGTAATAAAAAATGGCAAGGTTACTTATGCAAAAGATAAAGCAGGGCTTGGGGAGTATTTTTATTTTTTCAGGAAATTGTGGCGGGATCAAAGTGTGAATTGGGTAGAGTTGTAAATTCACAAGAATTGCAGGCCCTTTGATTTTTGTGCAGAAAACTGAGCCTATTGGGTATGCGGACATTGTAAGAATAGCATTGCCAAATGGCGAAATAAAAAACGGCCAGGTTTTGGATACGAGCGATGACATTGTCGTTGTTCAGGTTTTTGAGGGCACTGCCGGCATAGACATTGACTCAAGGGTCAAATTCTTGGGCGACACTTTAAAGCTGAATGTTTCAAAAGACATGCTTGGGCGCATTTTAAGCGGCTCTGGAAAGCCAATTGACAATGGCCCTGAAGTGATTCCGGAAAAAAGGCTCGACATTATCGGCGCTGCAATCAACCCGTTTTCAAGAGCATCACCCCATGACTTTATACAAACCGGAATATCAACAATAGACGCAATGAACACCCTTGTCAGAGGGCAGAAGCTGCCTTTGTTTTCGGGCTCCGGCTTGCCGCATAATGACATTGCCTTGCAGATTGCCAGGCAGGCAAAAGTTATTGGAAAGCAGGAAAATTTTGTTGTTATTTTTGCGGCAATGGGCATCACAAATGAGGAAGCCCAATATTTTATTAATGACTTTGAGCAGACTGGTGCTTTGGAAAGGAGCGTTGTTTTTTTGAACCTTGCAAATGACCCTGCTGTTGAAAGGCTTGTAACCCCAAGAATGGCATTGACTGCAGCTGAGTATTTTGCTTATGAGCAGAACTCACATGTTCTTGTAATCCTGACCGATATGACTTTTTATTGCGAATCTTTAAGGGAGATTGGAGCAGCGAGAGAGGAAATCCCTGGAAGGAGGGGCTATCCCGGATATATGTACACAGATCTTGCTACCATCTATGAAAGAGCAGGAGTCATAAAAGGAAAAAAAGGCAGCATCACCCAGCTTCCTATTCTGACAATGGTTGGGGACGACATAACACACCCGATTCCTGACTTAACTGGCTATATAACAGAAGGCCAGATTGTATTGGCAAGAGACTTGCACAGGAAAGGAATTTACCCAAGCATTGATGTTCTGCCCTCGCTTTCAAGATTGATGAATCTTGGCATTGGACCTGCAAGAACAAGGGAAGACCACAAGCAGGTTTCTGACCAGCTTTATGCCGCTTATGCCGAGGGAAGGGATTTAAGGGGCTTAGTCGCAATTGTCGGAGAAGAGGCATTAAGCGAGCGCGACAAAAAACTGCTTAAATTCGCGGCTGAATTTGAAGATAAGTTTGTAAGGCAAAAAAGAGACGAAGATCGGAGCATTCAGGAGACGCTTGATTTGGGATGGAAATTGCTCGGAATGCTGCCGGAAAGCGAACTGACAAGGATAAGCCCTGAATTAAGGAAGAAGTATTACAAAGAGTTAAAGTGAAAATAGCGATTGAAAATGATTACGGAAAGCGTTTCACAGCCACAGGGGATGACAAAAATAACAGGATTAGAATTAAAAAAAATAGACAATAAGCTGTTTTTTGAGAATCATGATTATGTCGGCAAAGAGCCCGATACAAAATTTATCTATGCCTCAATCAAAAAAATTGCCGAAAAACTTGATATACCCACTAATGTCGCTTCTTTTATGTGCTCTGACGAGGAAAATGGGCTGGAAAGGAACAAAAGAGGATTTTATTTCAGCAAGGTTTTTGCAAATGATGTAGTTGGCCCGATGGTGTTAAGCCAGCCCTCCCATGTCGCAAATAATGCCGGGCACTCTTCACATATTTTCATATTCAAAGGTCATATTGGAATGTATAAAAATGAGAGTGATGGCAAACTTCTGTATGGGAAGGTAGAGAGCGAAAGAGATGGCATGTTAAGGCCGACATGCGGAGCTGCGTACCATGTCATGAAAAGGCTCTTGGGCGAAGAGCGCCCAGAAGAATTGCCCAACTGGGACATAGATTTGATTGACAAATTGGAGCAGGGCTTGAGATCGTTTAAGCAGGAATTTTTGCAAGAATATGAAAGGGGCAGAGACGAGCTTGAAAAATTGTCAGCAGGAATAAAATTCCTAGTGAATAAGAATGTAGAAGTTCAGGTTGGCAGGCTCCTACAGATTTTGCAGCACAACCAAAAGAATGTGCCAAAACTCGTATTTGGAGGAATAACCATAAATCGATATAAATATTCTGACACAACGCTCCTTACCCAGGCATTCTTAATCAAAGGAAAAGATATTTTGGATTTGACAAAAGTGCCAGTTTAAAATGCCAGCGCAAGACATTAAGCCAACAAGAAGCGAACTGCTGAAATTAAAAAGGCAGATAAAGCTAGCCAAAAGCGGCTATGCCCTTCTAAAGAAGAAAAGGGACGGCTTGATTCTTGAGTTTTTTGAGATTTTGAAGAAGGCAAAAACATTGAGAGAAGAGCTTGTCAATGAATACAAGGCTGCTCTTGAAAAAATGAACATTGCAAGGGCTTTGGAAGGCGATTTGAAAGTCAAGTCTATAGCAATGGCAATCAGGGAAATCCCGGACATCAGATTGACAGCAAAAAACATAATGGGTGTCAAAGTTCCGAAAGTGGAGTCTTCTGAGATAGAAAAAGCATTCATGGAAAGAGGCTACGGCATCTATAACTCTTCAGCCATTGACGAGGCAGCTTCTGCATACGAGAAAGTCGTTGAAAAAATCATCCTTGCAGCGGAGGTTGAAACATCAATGAGAAAGCTTCTCAACGAGATTGAAAAGACTAAGAGAAGGGTAAACGCCCTTGAGTTTGTTGTTATTCCGAATCTTGACAAAATAAAGTCATTCATCCAGCTTAGACTGGAGGAGATGGAAAGGGAAAACATATTCAGGATGAAAAGGATAAAGGCAAAAACTTAAAAATAATGCTGATTTCTTGGCCAAATGAAATGGTTGAGTATTCTTATGAATTAAAGGTTCCTAAAAACAGGGTGGCTGTCATTATAGGCAAAGAAGGAAGCGTAAAGAAGGACATAGAGGAAACCACAAAAACAAAGCTTAATATAGACTCAAAGGAAGGCGATGTTTTTGTTTCTGGAGAAGATGCGCTTGGCTTGTACACCGCAAGGGAAATAATAAAGGCAATTGGAAGAGGCTTTAACCCCGACATTGCAAGGCTTTTGCTCAAGCCTGATTACATTTTTGAAGTGGTTGACTTGAGCGAATACGTAAAGTCCAAGGACGCAATGCTGCGCCTGAAAGGAAGGGTCATAGGCAAGGAAGGGAAATCCAGAAAGCTTATAGAGGAATTGACAGAGTGCAGCATATCTGTTTTTGGAAAGACAATCAGCGTAATTGGCTTGCCTGAATCAGCTGCAAACGCAAGGCAGGCCATTGAATCATTGTTAAGGGGCTCGACTCATGCCAATGTCTATAAATGGCTTGAGAAAAGAAGAAGGGACTTAAAGAGAAAAATGATAATAGAGATGTAGCATGCCAAACCAACAAGCAAAATCGGAATTGAGAGAGAAAGAGACTCCAATAGCATACGAGCTTGCCAAAAAGCAGAAGGAAATTTCAGTAGCAGAGTTCTTCACGAAAAACAGGCACCTTCTCGGCTTTGACAACAAAAGAAAGGCTTTATTGATGGCTGTCAAGGAAGCTGTTGACAATAGCCTCGATGCTTCCGAGGAGGCAAGAATCTTGCCGGAAGTCAGCATTGAAATCATAGAAATGTCAGAGTTCAAGTACAAGGTTGTGATAGAGGACAACGGCCCAGGAATTGTCAAAAAGCAGATTCCAAATATTTTTGCAAAATTGCTTTACGGCAGCAAATTCCATACTTTGAGGCAGGCAAGAGGCCAGCAGGGCATTGGGATAAGCGCTGCTGTGCTGTATGCCCAATTGACAACAGGAAGGAATGCAAAAATAACATCAAGAGTTTCTAAAAAAGAGCCTGCTTATTATTATGAATTGGGAATTGATACTCAAAACAACAAGCCGGTTATCGCAAAAGAAGAGACAGTTGAGTGGGCAAAAGAGCACGGCACAAAAGTCGAGCTTGACTTAGAGGCGGAATACATCAAGGGAAACCAGTCTGTTGACGAGTACCTTAAGCAAACTGCCGTTATCAATCCCCATGTAACAATTATTTACACAAACCCAAAATCCGAGCAGGTGATTTATGCAAGGGCAACTGACAAGCTGCCTGACGAGCCAAAGGAAATCAAGCCTCATCCTTATGGGGTGGAGCTTGGAATGCTCATGGACAAGCTTAGATGGACTGAATCAAGGACATTGCAAAGCTTCCTCACATCAGAATTTTCAAGAGTCGGCCCAGGCACTGCAAAAGAGATATGCGAGCACGCTGCAATACTCCCAAACACAAAGCCGTCTCAAGTAAGCAGGGACATGGCAGAAAAATTATTGCAGGGCATTCAAAAAACAAAAATAATTGCTCCTCCAACAGACTGCTTGAGCCCGATTGGAGAAGAGCTTCTTGAAAAGGGGCTGAGGAAAGAGATAAAAGCGGAGTTTTACATTGCAACCTCCAGAACACCCTCTGTTTATAGGGGGAATCCGTTCGTAATTGAAATAGGCTGCGCCTACGGAGGCGAAATCCCGAAAGAGGAAAAAGCGAATATTTTAAGGTTTGCAAACAGGGTGCCTTTGCTTTATCAGGAAGGCGCCTGCTCCATGACAAAATCAATAATGGAGACAAACTGGAAGCCTTATGGGTTGCAGCAATCCGGCGACTCGATACCAATTGGGCCTGTGGTTATTGTTGTGCATATGTCGTCTGTGTGGGTTCCTTTTACAAGCGAGAGCAAGGAGGCGATTGCGCATTACGCTGAAATAATAAAAGAGATCAAGCTGGCATTGCAGGAATGCGGCAGGCTCCTTGGAACATATGTAAGGAAAAAATACAGGATTACAGAGCAGATTGAAAGGGCAAATATGTTTGAGAAATACATCCCTGAGATTGCCGATTCACTCTCTGTTTTAGCAAAAGAAAACAAGGAAAAAATATTGCAGGGATTGCAGAAGATGCTTGTCAAGCCTGAAATCAAAAAGGAGATTGTTGAAGAAGATTCTGATGATAAGCTGTACAGGATGGAGTTTAAAAAAGAAAATGAAGAGGTCGAAAAAGAAACAGTTTAGCTAAGGATGATTGTTATTTTAAGTATTGAGATAAATCTTTTGTCTTCCAGATTTTTATTCTGTTTTGCTTTTCAAAATGCTTATCATCCGTTTCGTCTGATTTAATGCCATGTGAGGAAATTTCTTTCATCATTCAAATTACAGATATTTCAATACTTATTTTATCAAAAAAACTATCCAAGTCTTCAATTACAACATTTATCTTTTTAATTTTTATCTTTTCCATTCAACTATTTCCTCTGTGCACATGTGGTGGTTTATTTTCATGATTGTCGTAACCAAAAATTATATATAGAAATTCTCTTGGAGCTAAATATAATTATGACAAAAGCTAAAAAAGAGT
>JACPTD010000035.1 GCA_016192955.1 Candidatus Woesearchaeota archaeon
ACTACCGATGGAATGAAATGGAATCGGGAGAGTTTCATTTGCCCGTTCGTAATATGTCGAAAATTCTACATGGAATTTTTCGAGCACTCGAAAACCATAAGGTTTTCTTTGAGCAAAGAGCATATCTATTGCTCAATTATTTGTGCTCTTTGCTATAATAAGGTGTATGCCTTAGCGATTTCCGACATATTAAAATTAAACGTTCTACTGCCGAAAATCCGATTGATGCCGTAGTTTTTGCCAACACTATAAAAATAGATTCTGCGGAGCAATGTAACGTTAGGAAGGCGAGAAAAAGTCAATTTCGACAATTTAATAGTAAAAAATGCAGAAAAAGTGTAAAAATAACCGATAAATTTATAAATATGGGGTGTTTACTAGGTAATATGATAATTGAAATATCCATAGAAAATTACCTTTCAGTAAAAGATAAAGTTACACTTAGTTTAGATTCAAGTCCGAGCAAAAAACTCCCCCGGAATTTAATAAATTTATCTAGAGATGATAAGTTACTAAAATCAGTAGTTATATATGGAGCTAATGCTTCTGGTAAGTCCAATATAATTAAATCTATATTCTTTTTATGGAATATGGTTAGGAGTTCTCATAATTTTAATGTAGATACAAAAATTCCAAGATTACCATTCAAATTAGATGAAATCTATTTAGAGAAACCAAGTAAATTTGAAATCATTTTTATTCATAAAAATGTAAAATACAAGTATGGATTTTCATGCACTAATGAAAAAATTATTGATGAATATTTGTTTTTTTGGCCACATGGAAGGGAAGCACTTATATTCTCTAGGAAAGATACGACTAAATATGAATTTAAGTCAGATAAAAGAAAGCAAGACATAACCAAGAATCAAACGAACGATAATGTCTTATATTTATCTAGGGCTACTCAATTAGGTTATGAAAAAACAAAGGGAGCTTATGAATTCGTAGTTAATAATATTGTTATAAATATTAGTCCTTTATGGCAGGACATTACAATTAAAAAAATTTTTGAAAATCAAGACTTAAAAAATAAAGTCTTAGAAGTATTAAAAAAAGCAGATTTTGGGGGGATTGTTGATGTAAAAGTTGACAAAAGAAAGGGTCACCTACAAAGTGTTGAATTTAAATTCGGTAAAGAAGGACCTACTTTCAACCCATTGAAACCTCAAGAACAAGATGCTTACAATGTAAAATTTCAGCATAAGACTAAAAAAGGTAACTTAATTGATTTTGAATTTCATGAAGAATCTTTTGGCACTCAAAAATTCTTTTCAATGCTTGGTCCAATTTTTGACATTTTAGAATCTGGAAAGATAGCAATAATTGATGAATTGGAATCTAGTTTGCACCCAAATATTATAAAATTCCTATTAAAATTATTTCATAGTAAATATAATAGTAATGCACAACTAATATTTACCACACATAATACAAGTCTATTGGGCAATGAACTATTAAGGAGAGATCAAATTTATATTTGTACTAAAGAACCAAATAAAAATACCATACTGACCACACTTTTAGATTTTGATTTAAGAGAGGATGCTGATTTTGAAAGGGCTTATTTAAATGGTAGAGTAGGTGGTCTTCCTTTTATTGACGAAACATTATTTGATTGAAAATGGTAAGAAAAGAGGGAAGGAAACCTACGAAGGCACTTTGGATTTTTTGCGAAGGCAGAACTGAAAAATTATATTTTGATAAACTAAAATTTGAAGAGCGCATAAGTAGGTTAAGAATAAAATCTTTCCAATCTGGGTATAGAAATGCTGATGGTATAGTTAAGGAAGCGGCAGATTTTATAAGCAAAGCAGATTTCCAAGAAGGCGATTTAATTGCGTGTGTATTTGACAGAGATGCAAATTCAAACGAACAATTATCAAGAGCTAAAGCAACCGGAGAAAATAAAGGTATTCTTATTTCATTTTCAAATCCTTGTTTTGAATATTGGATTCTGTGCCATTATGGATATTTTGAAGGCCGATATGAACAGAGAGATATTCTTGCAGAAATCACTGGTCGAATTACGAATTATAAAAAGAATGATTCTGATTTATATTCAAAAACTAAGAATAAAATTCAAGATGCCGTTAATAATGCGGAGAGAATCAAAAATAAACATATAAAAGAAAAAACCATTATTATAAGCCGTGATAGTAATCCATTGACTCTTGTTTTTGAATTGGTAAGTATTATAGATAAATTCAGAAATTGAGAATTTAGCAAAATAAATTCTTTGTAGCATTTTCTATTTTCGTTTTTTGGCAAACAACTACTAAATGAAGCATTAATCACTTTATTCGTACCTTAAAGCATCCACAGGCTTAAGCGAAGCAGCCTGTTTTGCGGGAAAAAATCCTGATGCTGTTCCAACCAAAAATGAAAAAATCAAAGAGCCGGCAATCAAATACCATGGAAAGAGCGCTTTTATCAGGCTTGTCCCCAAAAATCTGAAAGCCAGAAACTCAACCAGTTTGCTTAATCCAATGCCCAATGCAATTCCGATTGCGCCTCCAGCTAAACCAAGCAAACCGCTTTCAATAATAAAAATAAGCAAGATGTCCTTATTCTGGGCGCCAACAGACTTCATAATCCCTATTTCCTTTGTCCTTTCAACAACAGCAGTGTACATTGTGTTCGCAATCCCAATGCCTCCAACAAGAAGGGAAATTGCAGCAATGCCAATCAATACAACTTCAACCATTGTCAGTATTGTGTCAAGGGTTTCCAGAATCTGCTGCGGAGTTTGAACTTCAAAATCTTCCTTGCCAATCTCCAAGTCCCTGTCCCTCCTCATTGCCTTTTCAATCTCTTCAGCAACTTTGCTCACATCAACCCCTTTCTGCACCTGCACAGCTATGACATCCACCTTTTCCTTCTCAATTTTCAAAACCTGCCTTAAAGTGTCTTCAGGCGCGATTACGACCCTGTCCTGCTGCGGATTGCCTGATTTTTTCAGGATTCCCACAACCTCAAAGCCAGCATCATTAATCTTTATTGTGTTGCCAAGCTCAATTCTCTTCTTGAAAATCCCTTTGTTAGCCACATTGTTGCCGATAAATGCCTTAAGCCTGTCGCCTTTTTTCAATAACCTTCCGGATTCCGGCTCATACCTGTTGACTTCTGTTATCAGCTCTCTTCCCTCTTCATCATCGGGCATGGAAGCTGCAAAATAAAACTTCACTTCTTTGCTGAATTCAAGCTTTACAGGCTTAATCAGCCTTGCACCTGCCTTTTCAACACCATTGACTCTTTTGACAACATCCACGTCATGCGTTGTAAGGTTAGAGGCAGCGTTGCTTCCTGGCGGCCCTGCAAACTGCAGCCCTGATTTTGCCTGAACAATAATCTTGTCAGCGCCTATGTTCAAAAAAACATTGCCAATCGCCTCTTTCATACCCTGCCCAAGCGAAATCAATCCAACAACAGCAGCTATCCCTATGAATATGCCAACCATTGTGAGCCAGCTTCTCAGCTTTCTGTGCAGCAAATTGCTTACTCCGACTTTAAAGTAATCCTTCATCATTTTTTATGATTTTTAATTTAATATTTTCAATCCGCCTTCGGCATAATTTTGTGCTCGGCTCTCGTCCTCTGCCATTGACTCGAGCCTCGCCAATACATTCATTATTCTTTAATTTTTTAATTCTCTTAGCAATCTTTTTTCCATAATTATTTCGCCCTCAATGCTTCAACTGGCTGCAATAAAGCGGCTTGCCTTGCGGGCATAACCCCGAATATTGCTCCTATCAAAAATGAAAACAGCAAAGCTCTTTGTGCCAAGCGCATTTTTAGCAACAACCTCTACAGCATTGCTTAGCCCAAACCCAAGCGCGACTCCAATCAATCCGCCAATCAGGCCAAGCAATCCGCTTTCAATAATGAAAATAAGCAAAATATCCCTGTTCTGCGCGCCGACAGACTTCATAATCCCTATTTCCTTTGTCCTTTCAACAACAGCAGTGTACATTGTGTTCGCAATCCCAATGCCTCCAACAAGAAGGGAAATTGCAGCAATGCCGATAAGCACAATCTGCACAATGTTTATTATATCCCCAAAGGAGCCCAGGAGCTGCTCGGGCGTCTGCACATCAAAGTCTTCTTCTTCCCTTTTTACATCCCTGAACCTTCTCAAGTCATTTTTTATTTTCTCAGCGATAATGTTTATGTTTTCAACATTGGCAACCTTGACAATGATTTCGTCAAGCTTGTCGGGCTCGTTAAACACATCCCTTAAAGTTTCTTCTGGAATCAAGATTGAATTGTCCCATCCTGGATCGCCTGTCTTTTCCAGAATTCCTATGACTATAAATTCTTGGTCATTGATTTTTATCTTAGCCCTTGCCTTGAGGTTTTTTCCAAGCAGCTCCTTGTCAATAACATTTGAGCCAAGCAATGCGCTGAATTTATCATTATCGCGAATATTCCTTCCCTCTCTTACTTTTAAGCTTTGAAGCTCTGCAACAAGCTCTCTTTCATCCCCCTCAGGAAGCCCTATAACGAAAAAAAATCCGATATTATCCTGAAACTCAACCTTGGAGTTGGCAAATACAAATCCGGCAGCATTTTCAATGCCAGAAACCCTTTTTACAATCATTAAGTCATCTTCTGTCAGCTCTGCAGCAGCATTTGTGCCTGGAGCTCCAAATCCAGTCTTGGGAAGAATTATCAGCTTATCAGTCCCAATCTTCTCAAATTCTTTGTTGATTGCCTGCTTAAATCCCTGCCCAAGGGAGATTAGCGCAACCACTGCAGCTATTCCTATGAATATTCCAATCATTGTGAGCCAGCTTCTCATTTTTCGATGGCTTATCGTGCCAAAGGCAAACTTAAAGTAGTCCTTAAGCATCTTAAAAATAAGAAATTATTTTTTGTCTTTTCTTTTCTTGTAATA
>JACPTD010000036.1 GCA_016192955.1 Candidatus Woesearchaeota archaeon
AGAACTTAATCTTAGATACCTTTATAGAGGACTAACTTCAAAATATGCCGAAGAAATCAGACAAGCCACAGGAAGGAATATTGTATGTGATGAATATTTTTCTAAAAATATCCAGGGTACAGAAAACATGAGCGATAAAGAAAGAAGATATGTTAGAGACTCTGCAAATAGGGATTTTAAAAGGCTTCTTCAAGCAATAAGGGAAATATTTCCGCCAGAGCAATACGCCTTAATTGCGAAGTTATGGCCAAATCCGGAGTTGAGAGAGCATATTGCGTATCTCGTTGAGAATTATTTTGACTCAGTTACTTTAGTAAATAGCATAAAGATGAAATCTCCAGAACCATTTGAAGGCATTAGAAAAGGAAAGCTTCCGCAGATGTCTGGATCAGGATTAAGACCATATAGAGATGAAGCCCTTTATTTAGCAGGTGAAATGGGATGTAAATTGCCAATATTCGCAAGTGGGGGTGTGGCTGTAGAAGCTATAAGAAAGCCTGTTAATTTTAAGGGGAGTCTAAAGTCATTAGATGAGGAATACAAACAAAAAAACATTGAAAGAGGGGTAGCTGACATTCTAAAATGCTTCCAATCAGGTGCTTCGTATGTTCAGTTAGGCACTGTTGCATACATTGGCGGCTACGATGTGATGGCAAGAATAATGAGGGAACTCGGAGGTATTTAGTATTAGTAATCAAACATCCAAATTAATTACCTCTTTTGCATGCTGCTCTATAAATCTTCTTCTCGGCTCTACCTGGTCGCCCATAAGCAGTGTGAACATCTTGTCAGCTTCAACAGCATCCTGCAATGTGACTTGAAGTATTGTCCTGTTGCCTGGGTCCATTGTTGTCTCCCACAATTGCTCCGGGTTCATTTCTCCAAGCCCTTTATAGCGCTGCAGGCTTGAGTCTTCCCTGCCAATCTCATTCAAAAATTTTTCCAATTCCTCATCATTATAAACATATCTTGTCAATTTGCCTTTTGTCACCTTATACAAAGGCGGCTGCGCAATATAGATATAGCCTGCCTCAATCAGCGGCTGCAGGTGCCTGTAAAAGAAGGTGAGCAGCAAAGTCCTTATGTGGCTTCCGTCAACATCAGCGTCTGTCATAATCACCAGCTTATGGTATCTTGCCTTTGTTATGTCAAACTCCTCTCCAACATTAGTTCCAATCGCAGTAACCATTGTTGTTATTTCCTCATTTTCAAAAATCTTGTTCAGCCTTGCTTTTTCAACATTCAATATTTTCCCTCTTAATGGAAGAACTGCCTGCAATTGGCGGTTTCTGCCCATCTTTGCGCTTCCCCCGGCTGAATCGCCCTCCACAATGAACAATTCGCATTTTTCAGGGTCTTTTTCAGAGCAGTCAGCCAGCTTGCCAGGCAAAGAGCCGTGGTTTAACGCGCCTTTTCTCCTTGTCAGTTCCCTTGCCTTTTGCGCTGCCTCCCTTGCATGTGCTGCATTGATACACTTATAGATGATTGATTTTGCAATCTGCGGGTTTTCTTCAAGATAAGAGCCAAGCGAGTCATTGACAATGGAATCAACCAATCCTTTTATTTCAGAATTGCCGAGCTTTGTTTTTGTCTGCCCTTCAAACTGAGGCTCCGGCACCTTGATTGAGATTACAGCAGTCAGGCCCTCTCTGGTGTCTTCGCTTGTAAGCTTAACTCCTTTAATGCTGTTTTTTTCTATGTAGTTATTCATGACTCTTGTCAACGCTGTCTTAAACCCGATTAAATGAGTGCCTCCTTCATAGGTGTTGATTGTGTTCGCAAATGAAAAGACATTTTCCTGATAGCCGTCATTGTACTGCAAGGCACACTCAAACTGAACCCCATTTTTGCCTTTGCTGAAATAGATTACCTTGTGCAAAGGGTTTTTGTTTTTATTCAAATGCTCGACAAATGAGATAATGCCGCCTTCATACTGGAACTCATTGCTCTTGCCTGTGCGCTCATCTTCAACAATTATTTTAACCCCTTTGTTCAGGAATGCAAGCTCCCTCAGCCTGCTTGATAAAACCTCAAAGCTGAAATCTGTCGTTGAGAATATCTGCTCGTCAGGCAGGAATTTCACAGTTGTTCCTGTTTCTTTTGCATCTACATCCCCAATGATCTTTAATTCTGTAACCGGCTTTCCGTATTGGTATTTCTGCTGGTATGTCTTTCCATTTCTCTTGACCTCGACAACAAGCACTTTTGACAATGCATTGGTGACAGAGATTCCAACACCGTGCAAGCCCCCGCTGACTTTATAGACTTTCTTGTCAAACTTGCCTCCTGCATGGAGCCTTGTCATGACAACTTCTACACCTGATTTGTTTAATTTTGGGTGCATGTCAACAGGAATGCCCCTTCCATTGTCGCTTACTGTTACAAAGCCGTCTTTGTGGATAACAACAGAAATCCTGCTGCAGAATCCAGCCAATGCCTCGTCTATTGAGTTGTCAACAGCCTCATAAACAAGATGGTGCAGCCCTTTGGCATCAGTTGAGCCAATATACATTGCAGGCCTTTTCCTGACTGCGCTCAAGCCTGCAAGCACCTGTATGTCCTTTGCCTCGTAGCTTGACTCATTTTGAGCTGCGTTTTCCTGAGTTTGCTGTGATTGCTCCATTTTTGTTTGATTATCTAATTTCTTTTTAATTAAATCCGTTCGCTTCGCTCACAATATTTAGTGCTCGGCAAAATTGTCTTGCCACTAATTTTGCCTCGCCTATTTATTCAATAAACAATCAAAAGCGGTTCACTTTTATCACATCTACTTCCAAAAGTCGCTCTCGATTTGTTTTTTTTGATATTCATTGTAAAGAGAATTTTGAATGAAATTACAAAAATAATGAATTATTCAAAGTTCTCTAAAATAGTTCTCTGCCTAAATTTTGTTTATGTCAAAAACATTAAAACCCCGAATTTATCGTCTATAAATCAGCCCTTGTTTCCATAAATTTTAGAGCCTTCAACTATATAAACCTTTCGCTCCTAGAATGGCTTTTTAAGGCGTAAAAAGGCTAAATTCTGGCATTTTAAAGAAGGGTAATTGAACAATAAAACATGATTCGGTTTAAAAAAATAAAGAATTTAAACTGTGAGGCTTTCCCATTTAAAATGTGGAGAACAATAAGGTTTAGTGGATATCCTCTATCCTCCTTAGATCAAGTTGTAGTGGTTGATTTTAAACCACCTTTTGCAGTAGCGCAAAATGTAGGTGAAAATCAGTTAGTTTGTGCTATAGCTGATACAAAAACTGAAGGATTGGTAGAAGAAGTAGTTTCCCTTGCCACAAAATGTGATAATGGCGCAAACCTTAATGTGAGATGGGATGAATATGTTCCACCAAAATTGGTCCAAGAGGCGATAGATGGTATAAGAACTTATACCGGTAGTCACTCCGTTAAGGTGCACTATTACCCACCAAAACCAAAATAAGCTTACTCAAACAATCTCTCGATTCCAAGCGCTCTTGAAATGGCGTTAAAGTCATGCTGCATCTTGGCAGAAAACTTTGCCACAAACGGGCCTGTGAAATCCTTTATTACAACTATGCTTTGCGGTATCCCCATGTATCTTGCGGATGACTCAATCACAATGTAGCCTTCTTCAAGCAAGTCCTTAGTCAATTTTTCAACTAAGGCAGGCATCTCATTAATAGCTCTTGGAATATCGCTAATGCCTATTTTCAGGGCTTTCTGGTTTAAATCAAATTGCTGGTGCAGCTTCATTTATACCACTTTAGTAATTGTCAAGATAAGTGTATCTTTTATCTGCTTCAGAGCCTTCCATCAGCCTTTCGCAGTCCCTGCACATGTAAGGGTCGCTGATGGCGCTTTTCATGATAAAAGTGCCGCAGTTAATGCAGACATACCTTGCCATTTTTCACCACTTTTTTATACAGCATCTTCATAGCCATTCATGAACGCCTCTTCCATTGGGCTTAATTCGTCATCATCAAGCAATGATTCACGCACATCTTTGGAATAGATGCTGATGTCGTCTTCACTCTTTTCCTCATCCCTGTAAAGTCTCTTTTTAAGCATCATATCACCCCTTGATGAGAAGTTGCCAATGTCCTATAAATACTTAACCTATATGACATATATAACATATAAAAAAGAACTTGTGCATATATCACAATATATATCACAATATCTATAATCTCCAATAATAATCTTTATATACCCTCTGTATTTGCTAAAAGAATAATTCAACACAAAGGGGTGGTTAATATCGATGTCAGAAAGCTGATAAGCTTTGGCAAAGGATCTTACATAATCTCAATGCCAAAAAGCTGGGTAGATAAAAATAACCTGAAAAAGGGCGACTTAATTTCTGTAAGCGACGATGGGTTTGAGCTTATATTGAGCGCAAACCAGCAGGAAGAAAAGCCTGACGCGAGAGAGATAGAAATAGATGCTATAGGCAAAAAGCTTGAGCTGCTCAAGGCAGAGATTGTTTCTTCGTACCTAAACGGCTATGACACAATAAACATTGTTTTTGAGCAGAACAACAGGGAAGTGCCAAAAATAAAGGACATCATAAGAAACCTTTCAGGCCTTGAGATAATGGAGCAGACATCAACAAGAATCATGGCGAAAAACCTGATCAACATAAATGAAATCTCAATCAGCAACATCATAAGAAGGATGGACATAATAACAAGGGCAATGATGGAAGACTCTATTTTTTGCTACAGGGGGCAGTGCAATTACGACAGCATACACAACAGGGACATTGATGTAAACAGGCTTTATTTCCTTGGGTGCAGGGTGATTAAAAACGCGATGAAAAATCCCAGAATCGCAAAGTCGCTTGGAACAGAGCCCTGGAGCCTGCACAGCGACACGCTTATAATTTTGAGGCTTGAAAAAATAGCCGACAGGCAGAAAAGAATAGCAAGATATCTGTGCACTGCAAACCTTGACAGGGAAACTCTTGCAGAGCTTGACAAGGCGCATACTGACATAAGCGAGTCCTATAACGAAATAATGAAAGCGTATTACAGCCGCGACAAGGAGATTGCCTTTCAGATTGAAGTGACGAACAAGGAGAGGACAGCAGCCTGCAGCAAAATCCTGGAAAGATATACACAGATGCATGGAATGTCAAAGAATAAGGCTGCAAATTCCAACTTGGTTGCAGTGGCCAAAATCATTGAAAACCTCAAGGCAACAGCAGCCGAGATAAGAAATCAGGCAAGGACAGTGCTGTGTTATGAGTGATTAAATTTTTGCTTCTTAATGTTTATAAATAGCCCTGCATTACAGTGATTTATGTTTTCGAGAATTGAGAAAGCATTTTTAGCGGGCATTGCTCTCGGTGTTGGGGTTTTTGCAGGAGGCGCTTATGCAGCCTTTAAGTCCGATACATTAGACATCCTAGTTAAAAATCCAACGCCAGAATTAGCTAGATTTTATGATATTGGGCGTGAACTAATCGACATGAGAAGAGAAATTACTGACAATAGATGCGGCGAGCCTGTATTAAGGGAAAACCCAAATTGCATCTACCTCAACAGGGAATCAGCATATTTAAGTGAGGAGTACACTTTATTGTACTTAAGACCCGGTGTTAGGGAAAGAATGGAGCAAAATGAAAATTTAAGACGCATTGTAAAGGAAAAAGGGCAGGGGATGATTAAAACTGGATTGGCGATAGCATTATTATCCGTGCTTGGGTTTAAGGCAGTTGAAGAAAAAAGAAGTAAAGACCCGTAGTCAATACCCATCAAACACAATCTTTTTATTATCTTTCTCCAGAACAGTGATTGTTTTATTGCTTTTCCTTACTTCACCAACAACATCTGCATCTTTTGCTATATCTAAAATATCATCAGCGTTTTCTTTGTCACAAACCGCAAAAAATCCCATGCCCATGTTGAATGTCGAGTACATCTGCTCATCTGTAAATCCTGATTCTTTTTGCATCAATTCAAAAATTGGCTGCGGCTTTAATGGCTTATTAATCCTTAATTCAACTTTTTCTCTTGCTCTGTTCAAATTTTTCAATCCATAGCCTGTATTATTAAACCCTACAACATCAAAGTTTTTTGATATTTTTGCCATTGTTTCAATGTATATTTTAGTTGGCTCGAGCAATATTTTTCCTATTGTCGAGCCGTCAAACTTGTCATCCAGAGAAAACCTTCCTTTATATTCTCTCTTGAATTCTGCTCTTGTCTCAAAGTCGCCATTCAACAAATAATGCCTTAAATCAGTGTAGCCGTTGGAATGAGGGCCTGAGCTTTTTAATGCAATTATTTTCTGCCCTGGCCTGATTTTTTGTTTGCTGAATTTTTGTTTTTCAACAAAGCCAATCATGCAGCCTGCAATGTCGAAGCCATAGCCTTTTGCAGAGCTGAGCAATTCGTCAACAGATGCTGTCTCGCCTTTGCCAAAATTTATCCTTATTGAATTTCTTAATGCGCCAGACGCGTCACATTGCACTAACCCTTTTACAATGCCTTTTATTATGTCTCCAGTTATTTTATCTTCCTGCACTTTGGTTTGGCAAGCAAGATAATCCATGAATAAGAACGGGCTGACAGCGCCTAAGGTTGCCAAGTCATTTGCGTTCATGGCAACGCAATCGATTCCTATAGTGTCAAACTTGCGCATTGCCGCTGCAATTATCACCTTGGTTCCAACGCCGTCAATCGCAGTCGCTATGTAATGTTTTGGAAAAACCTCATTGTTTTCATATAATTCAGCAAACATGCCCCTGCTTTGAGGCAGCATATTGGATTTTAAGGAAAGAGGTATAGCTTTTTTGATAGCATCAACAGCTTCGCTTTCCCTGTCCTGATAGCTCGGCTTCATAAGAAAATGATAAGAATGGATGTTTATAAAGGTTTTTGAGAATAAATTAAAAATCACTTAATCAAGGATTATTTGTAGAATGTTGCTCAAAAACAATCCTTTTGGCGGTGTCAATCATTTCTTTACTGGTATCTACCAACTTTTTGATTTTTGCTTCATTTTCCACAGAAATTTTTATTCCATATGTATAATCCTCCCTCATATCAATAGCCCTGCCCTCTTGCAACTCTTCAATTTCAGCTTCTTTTAAAGTTTCAATAAACGTTACATCAATATCCATCTTGTTTTCCTCCTTTAGCCATTCAATTAAAGCAATAGTGCATGTCTGATTTCTCGACTCATAGCCAAACTTTGCAGCAATCGCCAAAAAGCAATGATAAATGCTGTAGAAACCAGCAGCTATAGACCAATCAGAAAAGCCGATTTCTTTAAATTTGCTAATTGCATTGAGGTTATGCTCTGCTTTCGTAATGTGCTTTCTTGCATCATCAATATTTGGCTCTACCTTTAAAAGCCCCCTGTGCTTTATTTTTTTGCCTAACTTTTTGCTTTCTTCGATTTCTTTCTTCGCCTTGTTTAAGCACCATTTAACACGTTTAGCTGCTTGTGACATTATTTATCACACTCACATATTTGTCTTGCCCATACAATATTATGGCATTTTTAACAATATCCATGATTGCTTCCTTTCTATCTTTAATATTCCTTATAAGATCATCTTCTGTAAGCTCTATAGAATGGATTCTTTTAGGCAATATTTTTTGTTTTTCATTAATCATTTCTCTTACATCTTTAAAGTCCCTTTTTTTTATGACTGCCATAATATCTATGTCTCTTGCTTGGGCATAATTCTTTATTGCAGAGCCATAAATCATCACAATCCTTTCTTTTTTAAATAAAGCCTTAAATTCTTCTTTCCATCTTTTAAAGTTGTTAGCCTCATCTGCAAGCAGGAAAGTTATAAGATTGTTAACGTAATCGTCATCCAATTTCGGCTTATAAATTATTGATTTTCCAATTTTTCTGCTGGTAACAAATCCCTCGTTCAGAAGCCTCTTAAATATCTTCTGGGCTCCGACATGGCTTATGCCTAAAATCTTGCTTATTGAATTCGCATTGTATAAAGTAGTAAAATCTTTGAACAAAATAAGCAATGCTTCTCTTTCCTTTTTAGTCAAAGATATCATGGTAACATGAAGTTACTATATAGAAACTATTAGTTACTATATAAATGTTTTGGTTTTGTAAAATCAAAAAGAGAAGTCAAAATTCTCTATACTTAAATCCCCATCACATTGTACCCAGCGTCCACAAAAATAATCTGGCCTGTAATGGCTTTTGACAAGTCGCTGCACAAGAACAAGGCGCAGTCAGCTACTTCATCTGCTGTGATGTTCCTCTTCAATGGAGCCTTTGAAACATAGTTAAGAAGCATTTCGGGAAAATTTGCGATTCCGGATGCTGCAAGAGTTGCAATCGGCCCTGCGGAGATTGCATTAACCCTTATCTGCTTTTCCCCAAAATCATAAGCCAAATATCTAACACTCGACTCAAGCGCTGCCTTTGCGACTCCCATTATGTTATAGCCCGGAGTTACTCTCTCGCTTCCAAGATAGGTCATAGCAATTATAGAGCCATTGTTTTTAAGCATTGGCGCTGTTCTTCTTGCCAGCTCTATCAGAGAGTAAGCGCTCACCTGATGCGCAACTTCATAGCCTCTTTTGTCAACATTCATGAACTTGCCCTGCAAATGCTCCCTTTTGGCGAATGCAATGCTGTGGATTAAAAAATCAACTTCGCCAAGCTCTTCCTGCATCTTTTTAAAGAAAGAGTCCATTAATGCGTCATCAACAACATCGCATTTTGCATAAACCGGGTTATTCAGCTCTTTCATCAAAGGCAAAGACCATTGCTCTGTTCTTTCCTGGTAGCCTGCCGCTATCCTGCAGCCTGCGTCATTTAATCTTTTTGCAATGTGCCATGCAATGCTCTTGTCATTTGCAATGCCAAACACAAGCGCTTTTTTTCCCTTTAAGTCAATTGTAACAGACATTTTATGAGTCCTCCAAAATATAAGTTTTTTTAGGTTACGCCGAAGAAATAATCTTGCTTTATAAATCTTGCTGAGAAGCCAGAGCTTGAATGTAAGTTTTTGCATTGTTAAAAGAAAATTTGGATTGTATTTAAACTTTAACAATTATCTTTTTAGAAAGATGTTTTTCAGTGTGCTGATACAATAAAGTGTCATAGAATTTAATTAGCTCTTTTACAGCAGGATTTTCCTCGTTTAACTTGAACAGTTTTGCTCGTCCAATTTCCCTTGTCGGCTTTACTATCCCATTTTTTAATAATCTGCCCCATATTCTATGCAAAGTTGTCCATCCTATGTTTGAATTTTCTGCAATGTCTGATAAAGAGTAGTCTAAACCTCTGCCCTCTATCAAAAAATCCAATACTCTTATTACAGGAGTGTCTCCCAATGTTTCTCTAAAGATTGTTGTTTCTTCCATAACTAAATGCTTGAGGAATGCTATTATTTAAATGTTTCTATTTTGGTATATTAATATACCTGTTTAGGAGATAATCTTTATATAAGTTTTGTTTATTTTTTAGTTAAAATGGACAAAAAAGAGGTTCAGGATAAAATTTTAAGAAAACTGATGGCGATGAACCCTCCAAAATGGGGCAATTCACATACTGAAGTTATGCATTCCCACCTTAAACGAAGAAAGGACAATCGGAAAAATTGTAAGGGTTTTTAGGAAGGCTTTTATGAAAAGGCATAAGCTGCTGGATGAAATAGCAGTGATAGACAGCGGAAGCAAGGACAGGACAAAAGAAATTGCATTGAAGCAAGGCGCTGATTTTTATATTTCGTTACAGAGATTCTAATAAGGCCATTATTCAACATGTTCTTTCCGCGGCTTACCGGCTTTTTTCAGCCATTGAGCGGCGAAGGCTCAGGCAGAAGAGAAGCGCTTGAAAGAATACCTTACTTTACAGGCTATGGAGTTGAAACCGGAATGCTCATAGACATAAAAAGGAAAAAGCGTTATAATGGCAAATGAAATATGAAAAGTTGCAGGAAGAAAGCGGCAGATTCATTAAACTAACAAAAGATTTATAATATTTAACCTAAAAGACGCACGTATGGTAGAAATTCTAACCGCATTCATAATTGTAAGTGCTATAATCTTCTTTGGATTTTTCGCAGAGTTCTTATTCAATAGATTTAAAGTTCCAGACGTTCTGCTCTTAATAATTCTTGGATTTGCATTAGGCCCTTATGCATTGAAGTTTATTCTTCCAAGTTCAC
>JACPTD010000039.1 GCA_016192955.1 Candidatus Woesearchaeota archaeon
TTTTTTCAAATTTTGCTCAATTTCCTGTGATAACCATAGTGACCAATGACCTCTTATTCTACTTGCATTAAATAATTTTTCTGTTTTGAAGGCGTTGCGTGGAAATTCATCTATACGCCCCACAATGCCTAAATATACTAATCCCAATTTGACTTACCAGTCCATTGTTTTACTTTTATTTAAGCATTAGGATACTCAACCACAATAAATCTTATTAATAATGAAGTCAAAGATTAATTATGAATTACATGAGCAGGAAAATAAAAGATTTTTTGTTCTTATAAGGTCTATCTTTCATAAAGAAGTTTCAATTTCCACGCAACGCCTGTTTTGAAGCGGATTAAGCCAAGGTCATAGCTTCCAACTGATTTGAAGCTATCAAAAACTATATATAAAGGATTGAATTATTTGTTTTCATGCCGAGCAAAAACTTCCTGCTGCTTTCTTTGGAAGACAGCAAAATCAAGAAAGTGTCAAATGTCATCAGCAATGACTCCTGCAGGAAAATTCTTGATTATTTGTCGGCAAGGGAAGCGACTGAGTCAGAGCTTGCCCAAAAGCTCCAGATTCCAATATCAACAGTGCATTACAACCTGCAGCAATTGATGGAAACAGGATTGATAGAGTCCAAGGAATTCCACTATAGCGAAAAGGGCAAGGAAGTTAGCCACTATAAGCTGGCGAACAAGTATATCATAATAGCGCCAAAGAAAGCATTTGGAATAAAAGAAAAATTGAAAAATATACTTCCGGTTGCCTTGATTGCCAGCGGAGCTGCCTTTGCAATCCAATTAGCCAATAAATACTTTTCAGCAAGGGTTTTAGAAACTCAAGCAGAGTCAATGGCTGCAAAATCAGTCTTTGACGGAGTCGCCCAAAATGCAGCTTCATTTGCTGAGGCAGGCAAGCCAGCTTATTTGCTGCCTGATAATATTGCCCTTTGGTTTTTGGCAGGCTCGCTGTTTGCCTTGGCTGTTTATTTGATTGCAGGCTATTACAGAAAAAATGCAGATTGATAAAAATGGCAATAAAAGAGCAATTAAACAAAATAAAGGAAAATTGGATGCTGCTTGCAGTGGCATTGATTGTGATCGTGTTGTTGAATATAGGCAACATACCATTATCTAGGCAAACGGGCATTGAAAAATTAGCATTTTCAGAATCTAAAATGGCGTCTTCAGATGCCATGTACTCAAGAGGATATGGAATTATTCCGCCAGCGCCTTCCTACGGAGACTTTGCGCCCGATATTCAAGACCGAAAAATAACAAAATCATCAGGCATTTCCATTGAGGCTGAAACTGGAAGCTTTAAAGACGCAGAGTCAAGGCTGAAGTCAATTATAAGGTCCAGCGGCTCTTACCTTTTGAATGAAAATGTCAACAAGCATGATTCTGGGTGGGAATCCTACTACAGCGGCAATTATCAGATAAAGGTTGATACTAAAAAATATAATGACGTAATTGCCCAGCTGAAAAACATTGGAGAAGTCAAATCTTTCAGTGAGAATGCAGAGGATGTAACAGGCTCTTACAAAAATCTTGAAATAGAGATTAATGCGGAAAAGCAAAGGCTGCTAAGGTACAATAAGATGTATGACGAAGCCGCACTAACTGCCGATAAAATACAGCTAAGCGATAAAATATTTGAGCAGGAGAGGACAATAAAGTACCTTGAGGATTCGCTGAGAAACATGGATCAGAGGGTTGATTATTCAACAATATACATCACCTTGACTGAAAAGCAGCCCAAGTATTCCAACATAAAGTTTGTCGAGTTTTCAGAGCTTGTGCGAAGGCTGGTTGCGAGCATAAACAGCCTGCTATCGCTGATATTTGTTGCTGCTCCGTATGCGGTTGCAGCAGCTATTGCATGGGTTGCTGTAAGGCTGTTCAGGAAAAGAAAATAGCAAAAACTCAATTAAGCTAAACTTTTGTGTTTTCATTTATAGACAATTGCATTGATTTATTATATTTGTATACAATTGTCTATCTCGTAAATTGCGGCTATTTATTTCAATTAATTACCACAATTTACGATAAAAGCAATAGTTTAGCCATTCTCCTCCTTTCTTCTGTATTAATCAATACTAAAGAAAGTCAAGAGCCCGTTGGATAGATTAGAATATACCTTTAAGGTGTGCCGTATTTACTATTGACTGAATCACTTCTAGCTCATACTTATTTAAAGGCCCTCCATATGTCTGCCCAGAAGGACCATACGATCCTATTTGTTCCTCAGTATCGTGTAGGCTTCTCAACCAGTCAGGCAGTACTTTTTTCCTTATAAATTCCAAAAAAATTCCCTTCTGACTGTAGTTAGTCACCAACGACAATATGTTATATTTTATAACTTTACCCCATATGGAATCATGGGTAATAACTCTAGGGTGCATTCTCATCCCCAAAACAATAATTCCAAATGCAAATCCAAATTTGCGTGGATTTACTAAGATATCCTTTTCGCAGCCACTAATCATGCCGATTTTAGCCACCTTTTCTAAATATTCCCTGCACTCCAAAAAGCCTTGCAGAAAACGGATTCGTATGGATTGTTTTCTTTTCTCTTTAGTTATTTTTTTCTCCTTTAGCCATGCGTTAATAAGTTTTTCAGCATTATGAGAATCCTCATCAGAAAATTCTATTGCAGCTATAATTTTATCCCACATACTCATTTTGGAAATAATGACTGCCCCATTTTTATATTTTTCGTTATTTTAGTAAGCTGTTTAGTATCATAATTGCGTAACATTTCTTTTGATTTATGAAAAAAATCAGAATTTATATTTCCTAAATTCCCGTTAACTTATTTATTGCTAATAGCCAATACTTTATAAATTTTTTTAAATCTCAAACTTAACCTTTTTTTCCTCAATATTCTTTATTGTTTTTTCAAGCAAATCCGCAGTATTGACATCAAAATAAACATTGTTGTCAAACGTCCTGACTGCTACTGTGCTGTTTTTTTCCTCTTTTTCACCGACTGTTAATATCAATGGTATTTTTTGGTGCTGCGCCTCCCGTACTTTATAGCCAACACTTTCAGTCCTTGCGTCAACCTCAATCCTGATATCTTTCTTTTCAAATTCTGTTTTGATTTCATTCGCATATTCTTCAAACCTGTCGGCAACTGTTAGAATTCTGACTTGAGTAGGAGCAAGCCATAATGGAAGCTTGCCTGCGTAATGCTCAACCAAGATTCCGATAAACCTTTCAATGCTGCCGAGCAGCGCCCTGTGAATCATAACTGCTTTATGCTTAGAATTATCAGTCCCAACATAAGTTGCCTCAAACCTTTCAGGCAGCTGGAAATCAAGCTGGATTGTGGCAAGCTGCCATCTTCTGCCCAAAGCGTCCTTAACATGGAAGTCTATTTTTGGGCCATAAAATGCGCCTTCACCGCTCTTTATTGTGTATGCAGCTCCTTTGCTTTCAAGGGCTTTTTTCAATGACTCCTCTGCCTTGTTCCAGTCTTCAAGCTCGCCCATGTGCTTGTCAGGCATTGTGCTTAACTCAACCTCGTATTCAAAATCAAAAACATCTTTGTAGATGTAATTTGTAAAGTCAAGCAATCTGAATATCTCTTCCTTAATTTGCTCTGGAGCGACAAAAATGTGGGCGTCATCCTGCGACATTTTCCTTACCCTTGTCAAGCCGACTAAGACTCCTGAAAGCTCGTTCCTGTGCAACGGCGCAAAGTCTGCAATCCTCAAAGGCAGCTCCTTGTAGCTTCTCGACTTCGATTTGTAAATAAGGACATGCGAAGGGCAGTTCATGGGCTTAAGCGCGTACTCTTTCCCTTCAGCTTCCAATTTGAACATGTGCTCTTCAAAATGCTCCCAATGCCCCGATGTCAGCCATAAGGATTTGTCATACAGCAAAGGGGTTATGACCTCCTGATAGCCTCTCTTTTTATACTCGCCTCTAATAAAATTTAAAAGCTGATTGTAAATAACAGTTCCTTTTGGATAAAAAAACGGCGCTCCGGGGCTTTCCTCAAAAAAGTTGAACCATTCCAATTCCTTTCCGAGTTTTTTGTGGTCCCTTTTTTCCGCTTCCTCGACCAGTTTAAGATGCGCCTCAAGCATGCTTTTTTCAGGAAAGCTTACGCCATAAATCCTCTGAAGCTGGTCATTATTTGGATTGCCTTTCCAGTAAGCTGCTGCTATCTTTGTGAGCTTGAATGCCTTTATTTTTCCAGTGTTGGGTATGTGGGGGCCCCTGCACAGGTCAATAAAATCCCCCTGCTTATAGGCGCTCAGAGGCTGTTTTTGCTCGTGAAACTCACCTATCAGCTCAATTTTGTACTTGTTGCCTTTAAACATTCTTTTTGCTTCAGGCTCATTTAGCTCAATTCTTTCAACGCTGTAGCCTTTCTTCACGATTTCATTCATTCTTTCCTCTATTATTACAAAATCATCGGGAGTGAAATGGTGGCTAATCCCAAAATCATAATAAAAGCCTTCCTCCACAACAGGCCCTATTGTCGGCTTTGCATCAGGAAATAATTCAACAACCGCATGGGCAAGGAGATGGGCTGTGCTGTGCCTGAAAACCTCAATGCCTTCTTTGTCTTTGTAGGTTATGATCTGAAGCGCCGCATCTTCATCTATCGGCAGAAACAGGTCTTTTAATTTGCCGTTTATTTTTGCAATAAGCGCATCCTCTCCAAGCTTTTTGCCTATGTCAAACGCAATTTCGCCTGCTGTAATCCCTTTATTATACTCCTTTACGCTTCCGTTTGGCAAAGTTATTTTGATTTTTGGCATTGGATTTGATTTTTTGGCTTGATTTTTATATTTTATTGAAATTTGGCACAGAAAAAAATAAAATTAACAATGAGCAGCTTTTTAGGCTGTTGCTGTAGTTGTAGAAGTAGTGAAAAATAATGTTAAGATTTTATTTATCCAAGGAAAGGGTGAATTCACCATATTTACTTGCAAAATGCTCATGTATATAAATTTTTTTAATTTTCATTATTCAAATTTTAGTAAATGAATATGTCATAGCTGAACGTTATTCGCTGTTAGGAACTGGTCCAAGCTTTGGTACACCCTTAACATTCCATTTCCCCAATTTTCCCCTAGCCGGCCTAGAGGCTCCATCTCCGGTCTTTTTGACCTTGCGTTAGCTCCACTAGCTTCTTGCTTCTCATTTTCATTACTAGACATTAAGCCTCTTGCTATTTGCATAAATCCTTTTCTTACACCAAAGCGATAAAAATCTATTTCATCCAAACTTGTTGATACTTGTTCAAGCCTTTCTCTATAAGTTTTTAATTCGTCTGGACGAGTGGCAAGCTCTTTTGGATACTTTTCACCTTCTAATTCCTTCCTCGGAAGCAGGAGCCATCCATCGCCATCAAATGGGGCCTTAGCATAAGCGCATCCAAGTATTGCTGCAGTCTCATAACGCGGTAAATCCATTTCAGCAACTTTTCTCCAAATTGCAATTAAGTCAAAAGGGTCAAGCGAAAAATGACCAAGCCTTTCCACCGCATCCGCGAAAAAGCCGAAATGCTGCTTGGCGTATGTCGCTTGCTGTTGGACTCCTTTTATTCTTGAATAAGTTGTAGAAAAATCTGCGATGTCGGGTAGAGTGTCTATTAGTGTAATGACTGGATGAACTCTATCCCCTCTCAAAGCTTTGTTCACTTCTGCTTCTAAAAGTATACCATTCATCAGTAGAGAAATCATACCTTATTATTTAAATTTTGCTATTTGTAAGATAAGAAATTTGAACGAACCAAAACATTTATAAATATTACTTTTAATAATAGTAAAAATAACAATATTTTTATTAAAAATATTAAAATTAATAATGGAAGCTAAATTTCTTGCCCCAGGAAGCAAGGCAAGACTTAAAAATAGATGCAAAATCAGAAGTTTTCTGGTACGAGTTTAACGGGATACTGGTCTTGATTAAAGAATTGGTTAATCCGAAAGAGCTTGCAAACTTTGTATTAGCTAAAAGGAGGAAAAGATAAATGGTAAACCTGCCGTTTCAAAGGCCTTTGGGATTGTGGGCTTTGATAGCAGTCGCTGTCTTTGTTTTCCTTTACCTCAGGAGGCCCAAGCCGCAGGACAAGATAATCCCGTCTTTAATGTTTATAATGCAGGACAACAAAAGGTCAAGGCAGTACTCGTTTTTCCAGAAGTTATTGACAAACCTGCTGTTCCTGCTGCAGCTGCTGTCAATCCTTGGCTTGGCTCTTGTCGCAGCCGCGCCGTTTGTAAAGCTGAAGTATGACGTCACACTGGAGAATACTGCAATAATCCTGGATGTCAGCGCCTCAATGCAGGCAAAAGAAAAAGGCGTTTCAAGGTTTGACATGGCATTGGAATATGCAAAAAAAGCTTTAAGTGGGAGAAATAGCATAATAATGGCGGAAAACGCGCCTCTGATTGTCCTGGAAAATGAGAACAGCGAGATTGCGCTTGATGTCCTTTCAAAAATAAGGCCAAGGGC
>JACPTD010000040.1 GCA_016192955.1 Candidatus Woesearchaeota archaeon
ATAATCCCCTTTCTGTTCTTTAACATATACTTTATGGAATCAAGTTTCATAAGAAAAAGCATTATAAGGAAAACTGGCGGAAGCAGAAATGACTGGTAGCGAGTTACAATGCGTTTTAGCCCAGATCTTTGTTTTGCTTTCCTCTCTGTAAATGAAAAAGGATCATTGTTTATGTCTGGGTCATCATATTCATGATTTGGATAAGCGTGGTGCTTGTTATGCTTGAATTTCCAATAAGAAAAGCTGCCTCCAAGAATAAAAGAATGGCTAAACTGCCCAATGAGTTCATTCAAAAACCTGCTTTTAGCAATTGCCATATGCCCAGCATCATGCCCCAGGTAGGCAAACTGCATAACCACGAATGCTGTCGGAATGGGCATCAAGGAAATTACATACCAGTTATCAAAATAAAAAATAATCACAAATAAAAGTAATAATAATAAAAAATTTATAAAAAGGTTTAAAATGTAATATACTGGAGTATGCTTCAGAAGCCCGATGCTTTCAAGCTTACTTTTCAATTCTATGTAATCAAGGTTTGCTAAATTCATCGCCTTTTAACAAAAATCCAATTACTTTCATTTAAATCAATAATTTTTCAAAAATAAAAACAAAAAAGAATAAAGCTAATCTTATTTTGCGTCTTCTCCAAAATTCTCTGAATCCTCTCCGCTGTAATTCTCTTCAGAGCTTTCCGCCTCTTCTGAAGGCTCTTGATAGCTCTCTTCTTGAGGCTCTTCTCCAGCTTCTGCCTCTTCAGAGCCTGACTTTTCGCCCACTACCTCGGCAAAGCCAACTTTCTGAAGCACTCTTGTCACTCTTATCCTTACCTCATCGCCTTGCTTTGTGTTTGGCACAAACAAGACAAAGCCGTCTTTTTTCGCAATTCCGTCTCCTTTCTCACCAACGGCTTCTATTTTCACGTTCAACTCATCCCCCACCTTGACAGGGGCAAAATTTCTAGGCCTGAAATCGCCTCTTCCTCTATCATGTCTCATCTCAATTTACCTCATCTATTTTATATATTTCTTGCGCAATGCACAATATCCCATAAAAAAAGACATTAGTATTTAAAGTTTGCCCCTAAAAGCTAAGCCCGCCGTCCACGCATATGACCTCTCCTGTTATGTAGCCTGCCTTGTCTGAGGCAAGGAAGCCGACAAGACTGGCAACATCCTCAGGCAGTCCTGCCCTGCCTAGCGGCACCATTGCCATCATTATCTTTTTTCTTATGAAAGGCACATTTTTTGTCATGTGCGTTTCAATAAAGCCAGGAGCGACAGCATTTACAGTTATTCTTCGCTTGCCTAGCTCCTTTGCCAGTGATTTTGTAAACCCTATAATGCCAGCTTTTGAAGCAGCGTAATTAGTCTGGCCAAAGTTGCCGCTAATCCCAATTATAGAGCTTATGTTGATTATTCTTCCGCCATCCCTAATAAGAGGAAAAGCATTTTTCGTAACATTAAAAGTCCCATTAAGGTTCGTATTAATAACAAGCCCCCACTGCTCTTTTGTCATGTTCTTCAATGTTTTGTCAGCCAAAGCGCCTGCATTATTCACCAATATATCCAAGTGCCCGAATTTTTTATTTATAACTTCAGCCATTGCAGCGCACTCTTCAAAATTAGAAATATCAGCCTTAACTGCTACGCCCTCCGCCCCGTTTTTTTTTATCTCTTCAACAACAGCAACAGCTTCTTTTTCATCCTTGTTATAATTTACCACAACATTTGCACCATTTTTTTTTTTTTTTTCAGCAATTGCTTTCCCTATCCCCCTTGAAGCGCCTGTCACCAATGCAACTTTTTTGTCTGACATCTTACCCTTTTTTAACTGCCGTTACATATACTATGTCAATTGTAAAACATTTATCATCTGCCAATGGGTTATTATTTTCCAAATCCTTAAACAATTTGACTGCGCCTCTTGTTATTAGGATATCACGGTCTGCCTCTTCTTGCGGCGATGGCGTTTTCCCGCCAATCTCCGGCAAAATTCCCGCTTGCAGGCGCTTAACCCTGAGAAAATTCAGCCAGTCTTTATACATCACTTTAACAGGCAGATAAATTGGCGCTTGAGCCTTGAACCCGGACTCTTTCAACGCGTCTAAGTAGACTTCAACTGGTTTAGGATCAGGAAACACAAACTTGCGCTGCGATTCCTCGGCTGCCATGCGATCGTCCAAACCTTCCCTATACTTTTCAAATTTTGGATCCACATTCACAATATCAAGAGCAATGTCGTGCACATTCTTAATGGTGTCATCTATCATCAAGGCGCCCTCTGGCCTGTTTTTTCTTAAAAAATTTCCAGTTTGAAAAGTGAATGTCCCTCCAGTTTTAAGCGCGAGAGAAATTCCGCTAAAAGTCTCTTTTAAGTCATTTATAAGGTGGACAGTGTTTGCGGATATAACATGGTCCACGGCCCCGCTTCCGACAGTTTCGGCCAATGTCGCATATGAGCTGCCATTTTTTTCAAGGATAAAATAATCCACATTGGGAAATCTATGTAAGAGTTCGTAGGCTTTGCCTAGCCATGATTGAGAATTATCCACCAGCCAAAGATTTATATCATGTTCCATGTGCTTAAGCAAAAGTATCGCAGAAGTTCCAGTGCCTGCGCCGAAGTCAACAACAATGTCCCCTTTGCCAATTTTTGGGCTGGCAATTTTAGACAATTCGTGCACTATATCCCTTATCCATGAGGAATTAGCGACTGCTTCATGAAAGGCAGTAGCTCCTTTGGAAATGGGCTTATCCGGACGCCAAGGCTTCATCTGCAAAGACTCATTCCTGTCCAATAGTTTTTCCATCTTATCTTAGTTAACTTACTCTATTTTTAAACTTTCTTATAGAGAATTTTGAGTATCCATATAATATTATCAAAGTTCCCTATAGGCATTGAAATTAAAATATAACTTCCTTTTTTCTTAATTCATTTATACTCTTCTTATTATAGCCTATCCCGGATAATATCTGTTCTGTGTGCTCGCCTAATTTCGGCGATCTTGAATAATTCAATCTGCTGAAAGCGGAAAAGACTACAGGCAGAGAAACTTGTTTCACCCCATTGAGTGTTATGATTGCTCCTTTGTTATTCAAATCCGCGTCATTAATAAGATCTTCAATTTTTTTGACAGGCTCGCAGCAAAAATCATATTCCTCATTTAATCTCGTCCATTCATTCAAAGTCCTTTCTTTGAATATTTTTTTAATATCATTTATAATGGACTGGTCAAACTGCTTTGGCAGAAACTGATTTTTATTGATTGCTTTGCAAAACGAATGCCAAAACTTCGTTTCAATCGCTCCCAGGCTCACATACCTTTTGTCTTTTGTTTCATAAACATTATAGCACGGTTTGCTTCCGGAAAGAATAGTGCTGCGATTCCCGGACAAGGATTGTTGCGCAACATGGATGGAAATAAGAGAGAGGGCGCTGTGAAAAATAGAAGCATCAATATAGCTGCCTTTGCCTCTTCTCTCCCTGTAAAATAAGGATGAAACTATGGAAAAAGCAGCCACAAGAGCGCAGCCAACATCAGCAATCTGCACGCCTGGCACAAATGGCTTTGAAGACAATATGTCAAGCAATCCGCTCAAAGAAGAATAATTTAAGTCGTGGCCGGCTTTGTCCCTATATGCGCCTTTTTGGCCGTAGCCTGTTATGGAGCAATAGATTATTCTGGGATTTATTTTTTTTATGTCTTTGTAGCCTAAGTTTAGGGAATCAAGCTTTCCAGGCCTGAAGCCTTCAATTATGACATCTGCACATTTTACAAGCTCCATAAATATCAAACAGCCTTCGCGCGTCTTCAGGTTTAATGCAAGGCTTTTCTTGTTTCTGTTCAACGCAGAAAAATAAGGGCTTTTATTTTTGCTTGAGATAATGCTTCGCATTAAATCCCCTTTTAAACTTTCTATCTTAATGACATCAGCGCCTAAGTCAGCAAGAAATAAAGAGCACATAGGGCCTGGCAGTAGATTTGACAAATCCAAAACCCTGATGCCTTTTAGTAGCATTTGCATCACATTCAACTGAGATTTTTCAGGATATGGACTGCAGCCATGCTTCCGACTCCGCCAATATTATGGGTTAAGCCGTACTTCGGCTTTTTAACCTGTCTTGTGCCGCACTCGCCTTTCATCTGCTTCATTATTTCATAAACTTGCGCGATGCCGGTAGGGCTTATTGGATGGCCTTTTGCCTTTAAGCCACCACTTGTGTTGACAGGCAGCTTTCCATCAATATCAGTAACTCCTTTCCTTATCATCTCTTTACCTTGTCCCTTTCTGCAGAATCCCAAATCCTCGTAAGAAATTAATTCCAGCGGCGTGAAAGCGTCGTGCAGCTCAGCAATGCCGATATCAGAGGGCGATATGCCTGCTTCTTTATAAGCAATCTCGGCGGCCATGCTTGTCGCTTCTAATGATGTCATGTCTTCCCTTTCAAAGGGGCTTAAAACATCATTTATCTCTCCAGAGCCGGCAATTTCCACATCTGCCTTATCCTTTGATAAAACCAATGCAGCCGCGCCATTGCAGGAAATACTGCAATCATACAATCTCAATGGAGAAGCCACAATTGGTGAATTTTTGATTTCCTCCATTGATATACTCTTTTTATAAAACCTTGCCTTGGGATTAAGAAAAGCGTTCTTGTGGTTTTTGTGCGCAACCAAGGCAAAATCATCTGTTGTTGCGCCGTATTTCATCATGTACTGCTGCGCCACCAGCGCATTCTGGGCAGGGAAATTCATTCCTTCTGTCTGCTCATACACCCTTTCTCCTCCCATTAATATTTCATCAGTCACTTTTCTGCTCGTATTTGCAATAATCTTGTCAAAACCAACAGCAAGGATGTTTGAGTAATTGCCTGATTTTTGAAATTTTATTGAAGCCCATAGGGCAGTTCCGCCTCCTGCGCACCCTGCTGGCACAGAGAGAATAGGCGCCTTTTTTTGGAGCAGGCTGCTTACCATAGAAGCGCTGTGCTTTTGCCTTTCACCATTGCTATTCAGCTCAATACTGGAAACAACAATTGCATCTATCTCCTCCATTGACATATCTGCGTCATTTAGCGCCTCTAATACTGCTTCATAAACCAAATGGCTTGAGGCATCCCCCTGAATACCAAACTTCGTCATGCCAACCCCTTTGATATACATTAGCCAATCACCTTTGAGAGGAGCCTTTTCATTTTTGACTTAACTTTGTCAACATTAGTTATTTTTGGCTGGCTTTCTGTTGTCAGCAATTTTTTCAATAATGCAAGCTGCTCAATCCCATCAATACTCTCATTTATTCTTGCAACTGACTTGATATTGAGCTCTTCAAATTTCTTGATTGCGCAATCCCCTAAAACAACAAGCCTTCCCTTGCCGTCCAGCATATGCTCTGTTACCATAGAGCCGATTACCAAATTTATTTCCTTGCCCCTCAATCCAACCAATTTTGATGTAAGATTATGCATAAGGTTTAAGCAGGCG
>JACPTD010000041.1 GCA_016192955.1 Candidatus Woesearchaeota archaeon
AATCAAAAAACTTCCCATAAATTACAAAAAAAGGATATTAGATCCAGCTTGCGGTTCTGGTGGATTCTTAATAAGAGTGTATGACAAGTTAAAAAAAGACTATGAAAAAAATGGATATAGCAAAAAGGAGATTCATAGTCTAATCTTAAAAAATAATATTTTTGGTTTTGATATTAACCCTTTTGCAGTTCAGCTAACGGCAACTAATTTGGTGCTTAAAGATTTATCAAATAAGACAGATAATATTAATATTATAGAGAGAGATTCACTTTCAAGCTCTCTTCATAGATGGGTTAATAATGGAAAGGTAAATCTTAATGGAGATTCTGTTCAAGCAAATCTGATTGATACTACTCCGAATAAATACGATATCATTGTTGGAAATCCCCCTTATTTTAATCTAAAGTTAGAAGGTATTAAAGCTAAATATCCTAATGAAAGTTATTCTACTGTTGCAACGGGCAAGACAAATATAGCCTCGTTGTTTCTAAAAAAATATATTGACCGTTTGGAAGATGGAGGTTATTTGGGATTTGTTGTCCCTAAATCTTTAACTTATATTGAGCCATGGAAGCCAACAAGAAAGTTTATATTAGAAAATTGTCAAATTATCGGCATTTTTGATTTAAGGCAGGCTTTTGAAGATGTTAAACTTGAAGAGATAGTAATCATACTGAAAAAAACTAAGGATGCAAATTCAAATGATGATGCGGATATCCATTATATGTTTTATGAGGATTCTTCATTAATAGAGAAAAAGCATAAAGTTAAACTTTCTTTGTTTACGGAAGACTATTATCCATTATATTTGGATGAGGTTAATCAGGACATTAAAGAAAAGTCATTAAGTAATTCATCGCTGTTGGGCGATTTTGCAGATATTACCAGAGGAGTATACTTACAACAATATCCTCAAGTTCTAACTGATAAAAAGACTACACAAGAAGATATTAAAATCATGGCTGGTAAAGATATTGGGAGATTTGTTTATAGGGGGAATAAGTTCGTTAATCTGAAAAATAGAAAAGTGGAAGAATTTGCTTCAAAAATTAAAAGAGTACTAACTGAAAGGGTAGTTTCACAAAGAATAGTTGCTCAAACAAAAAACCATATTAAGATCATAGCAACTTATGATAAAGGCAGCAACCTTAATGTTGATACAGTAATCAATATTATCCCAAAAAATGGCGATTTTAAAGTAAAGTATTTACTGGGAATTTTAAATTCAAAGTTTGCATCATATTATCTCTATAATTTTGCGTATAATCGAGCTGTAAGAAGTATGAATTTTGAGTATGTTAAGTATTTGCCCATTAAGAATATCCAAGTTTCTGAACAAAATAAAATCGTTGATTTAGTTGATAAATTGCTCAGATTAAACCAAGAAATCCACATTTTAGAAAAAGCAAGTAAAAAAGAAGACATAAACAAGATGAAGAAAACTGCAAAGGAAGTGGAACAACAATTAGATAAGGAAGTCTATTCTATTTACGGATTGTCGAAAACTGAAATTAGAGTTATAGAAGAGTTAGAATAGGCATTTTAAACCACTGTTGAAAGCACTTCTCCGTAAGACTCTTTTGCATAGTTCGGGCCGCTTGTAGCTGAATAATACCTTATCTTTACAAATACTTTTCCTTTCTCGCCTGCAACAATGCCTGATGCTGCTGAATTGCAGTTGCTCCATTTCAAATCCTCAATTCTGCCGGAACTCATAGGCAGAGGTGTGAGCGGAGGCGTGCTGCAGCTGTATGTGGTTGCGCTTTCGCTGCCGATTGCAATGGATTGTATTATTATTGGCTCGCCTACGTTGTTCTTGAGCCTGAGCTTGAACTCGTTTGTCGCCGCGGAAATCTGATAATCAACACATTCAAATTCCGGGCCTATGTTGCACCTGTTCGGCAAAATCTTGCTCGGGCTTAATATCCCAAAGTATGCAAGCGTGCCTATCATGATTAAAATGACAAGGAATGCCCAGCCATAAGTTGTCAAAAATTCCAATGCAGCCTGCCCCTTTCTCGTTGCGCCGATTCTCATGTCATTTTCTCCTCTTTTTTTCGTTTTTCAGCAAATCTTCACGGGTATGCAGCAGAATGCCGAGTATTATAAGGAGCAATAAAGAGTTGACAAGCAGCAGGCTTATGTTAAAAGCGCCCAGGCTGCTGTCCTTAAACTTGGCTGCTACAAAAATCCCGACAATCATAAAAACAAAGACTATAGCTGTGGTTAAGAATTTATGATGGGTATGATTCATTTTACCTCTTTTTTTGCTTTAATTAGTTCAATTGTTTATAAAGTTTTTTCTTTTTCTGTACTTTCGTGTTTTTGAAAATCATTAAGTAGTAGGTATTTCATAGAATTCTTGGTGAACAACTATGAAAGAAAACCTACTACAATACCCAACTATACCTAGTGACATAAGTATTTATACAAATCAAGCATAAATCTTCTTGTTCTGTAGTAATTAGCTATTGCTGTTTTGAAGTCGACAAACGATTCATAAAATGTTGAGCCTAAGACATCATCCTTTCCCTGATTCCAGCATTCTTCCATAGGATTGGATTCAGGAAATCCTGGCGGGAACCATCTTATTATTAGACGATGCTTGTTCTTCCTAATGTACCTTTGCACGTTTTCTTCCCTATGCCCTGGAGCTCTGTCAATGAAAAGAATGAGATACGGATATTTTCTTAAGAGAATCTTAAGAAAATCGAGAAATGTGACCCTATCACATTCTTTATATTGCCTGAAAAGCTGCGTCCCATCTTCGGCGATTATTTCGTAAACTATGCTTCTTCTATGCGAGCCTGTAACAAGCATTCTTGGCTTGCTTCCCTTTATAGCCCATACGTGGCGAAGCCTTGCTTCGTATGTAAAGATGCTTTCGTCGTGGACAGCCAAAACGAACCTAAGCGGCTGCCTTGCTAAGAAATTTTTGTTTTTTTATGAAATCGTCTCTGTCATTTTGCTTTGAGTGCGCATATATTGGCCTTGGCTTGATTCGAGAACCGCCCCATCGCTGGGCAATTCTAATTACCTGCCTTCTGGAATATCTAATCCCTGCTTCTTTATGAATTTCTTCTCTTATATGCTTTGTTGTCCAGCCCATTTTTGCATTGTGCTTTCTGACTTTTCGCCTTATTTCTAAGGCGATTTCTGGTTTCATTTTTGAAGGCCTGCCACTTCTTTCTTTTGTGTACATCCCTTTGATTCCGTATTTTATGTACCTGTTTTTCCAATAGGCAACTTTGCCATGCGTGCAGCCAAAAGTATTTGCTGAAACACGCAAATTGTATTTGCATGCTTCCTGCACCATAAGGAGCCTCTCACGTATAACATGGTCTTTTACTCTCTTTAAGTCCGCTTTAATCTTTGCCATTATCGATTTCATAATTATCACCTTTAGTCAATATTTATAGAAGAACTAGTATATAAATCTGTCTAAAAACTTATGTCACTTACTATACTTATCGCTTCTACCATACTTATCCTATTTAAACACTTCACCACAATCTATTTAAATTAACTGCCTATACAAATTCATTGTGGGATAATGGGGTATGTTGATGTTGAGCTGGTTGATATAAAATCGATGTCTGACAACACTCTAAAAGATTTTTTGAAAAACAATGCCATTTCTTTAAGCGTTTTTGAGTCAAGAAAGGCTGTAGAGTTGATAGGCAGAAATCCTACGATAACTGAGCTTTACATCTTCAGCACGCAATGGAGCGAGCATTCCTCATACAAGAGCAGCAGAAGCGTCTTGAAATCATTGCTGCCAACGCAAGCGCCTAATGTGATTCTTGGCCCTGTTGAGGATTCAGGAATTGTGGAGCTTGGCTATGTTAATGGGGAAAGGTATGGCGTTGTTGTAAGCCATGAGAGCCACAATCATCCAAGCCAGGTTGTTCCTTACGAAGGCGCTGCAACAGGCGTTGGCGGCATTATAAGAGATGTCCTTTGC
>JACPTD010000042.1 GCA_016192955.1 Candidatus Woesearchaeota archaeon
AATAGCTTTTCATCACAGGTGTATTGCCTAAAACTATTATTGGAATTTTTGCAGATTCCAATGAAGAAATTCTTACCGTGATACTCTTTCCTATTGCTTTAAGCATGCTATCTGAACGCAATAACCCAGGATTTCCTTGATGGGTTTTGAAATCTCCAAGACATTTTAAACTAAATTTAGTATTGCTTTTCAAAAGTTCCCAATTCCAGACAACAGACATTTTAACCTCAAAAATTGCAAGTATATCCTCTGGTCTTTGAATAACAGAATCAGTTTTACAAATGGCAATATCAGCAGGAGATCCTTTGGAAAGTTCCAATTCCTCACAAACCACATTCCTAACAGCATAAGCGTTTAGTTCTTTAACAACATCTTTTAGGATTTCTAAAGCCCATTTCTCGGTATATGCTCCAATAAATGCATTTCTGCTTTGCAGAGTTGTTTTAGCCCCTTTGTAACTTTTAGGCCAATAAGCATAATATTTCTTATCCTTTGTTGTGTAGAATAATTGTTCAGGAGAAGCAACTTCTAAAGATTTTGTAAAAAAGTCTATCTCCTGCTCTTTAGTCCATAATGATTTATCTGTCATTCTTCTTACCCTCTTTTTTAATTTCTTCAACTATGAAATTCTCAAATTGCTTTGATAAAATCCATCCTTTTTTATCACAGATGTTTTTATAATCTTCGTAAATCTTACTATCAACACTTAATGTGATAGTTCTTTTACCATTACCCATACTTACCCCCATAAATACACATATTTATACATATTTATAAACTTTACTCTACAACTCTACAAGTTACGACGGCGGCAACCCCCATAACGAAACGATAGACACGATGACTTTTATTTGTTTAACATAGATCTGATTTTTACAATACTACAAGATAATGAATACCAAAATAAAGTTAAAACAAAAAGTGTTACAACTAATGTTAAAACTATGAAAATGGGCGTATCTTTAAAAAATTCATCCATAAGAATCCATGGGCCATAAAAAGAGTATATAGCCGGAGATGTTATTTTTTGAATAATATTTTGGGTAGAGCAGTTTTCCGTTAAAAAGAGGAAGGTTTATAAACATATACAACTAACGTATGTTAGATAAGTATGTTTAATGAGAAATATAAAGGTCTTAGAATTGCCATAAGCCATTCAGCTATGCAAGAATTAATGCAAGAAGGCAAAACAATTTATGATGTTGTTGAAATTTTGGAAAATGGTTATGATGCACCAAGAAAAAGAAAGCCAGGCACAATAGAAAAATGGCATGACAAAGGAAAGAAAACATATAATGCGGTAATTGCAAAAGATTATCACGAAATTTTGAAAGAGGATTGCTGGATTTTGATTTATTTTGGAAAATTTACTAGGAGGTAGAAAAAATGAAATGCAATAATTGCGGTAAAGGAATGAAATATTTTAAAGGAATGAAATTTAATGAGTATTCAATAGATGGATGGAAGTGCTCTTGTGGTGAAATTTATTATGACCCTGAACAGGCACAGAAAGTATTGCTGTTGAATAAATTGAAAAAAGAAGTTCTGAAAGCTAAACTTGGAAAAATCAGAAGCAACTTAATTTTAAGATTGCCAAAAGATTTGGAGCACGCTTTCAATTTAGAAAAAGGAGAAAGTGTCCTAATAAAAGTTGAGAGTAACGGGTTTAGGATAGTGCCTGCTTAATTATTGTTGCAATAACTAGAAATAAAGAAGTCCCTAAAAGTAACGTAATATTTTTTATTTTCTTTAAGCCCTATAATAAATTTAACTTTATTATCCGACATTCTGTTTCCATTGGTATCAGTTATTTTACCAAACACTTCGATAGTGTAACCTATTTTGAACATTTCGCCCATAGTTGTTTCCAGTTCTGAAGTATCAAACAATGCATCTTCATTACTCATTTTAGGCTTTTCTTCTTCCATATCAGTCATATCTATTTCGTATGTGTAGTGATAATACGGAAAACTGCCCTCTTTTCGTTTAGAACTTCAAATTTATTGATTTTAACATTAATTATTCCTTCACACAAGCCAGCCTGAAAGTAGGATTTGGAACCCAATTTTCGCCGTCCCAAGTCGAGCCTCCGCAAATGGCGCCATAGGCTATTGTTCCATCAGTGTTTAACACGCTCCCACGGAATGATTCAGTTCCAGAAGTCCATTTTGAGCAGTCATTGATTGAACTCAAACCGGTATTTGCGGTTATTATAGTGCCATCCTTTATCAATAAAAAGAAGTTGGCGCCATTATTAGCGATTGACTGGACAGGATCCCTTATCCAGACTGTATCACTCCAGTTATAATTGACGCCAAGCCTCATTATATCATCGTAAGTCGCCCACCTGCTTTCTGAATAAGTTGCATTGCATTTTTGGTTAGCACCTTTTATTCCGCCAAGAGCGCCTGAATATGTTTGCCGGGTATAGCCTGCAAAAGCCAAGCCGCTTGCAGCATCAACATAAGCTTTTGTAGCTGCATCCGAGTCGGCTATCGGAGCTGCAACATTCAAAATCCTGTTGTTTGATACACTTATCATTCCAAGAACTGTTAATCTTGCAGTTGGATTTGAAGTTCCTATACCAACATTTCCAGTCCTGTTGTCAACAAAAAGCCTGAAATCCGTGCTGTTTCTGATGCTTATGTTTCCGTTGAAGACAGTAAGCTTTTCTGAGGGAGATGAAAGGCCAATGCCGATCCTAGAGTTGTTGTCGCTTGCATAGAGGTTGCTGCCTTCAAGAATCCAGCCAAATCCGCCTGCCGTAGCCTGCAATGTTCCTTCTCGCCTGGATGCTCTGTGCCTATTCCAACGCTGCCTGAGGCATTCACATATAACCCAGGCCCTGTTAGATTTCCAGAAACATTAAGTGTTCCGACAACAGTTAATTTGCTCCCGGGGTTTGTCGTGTTTATGCCAACGTTCCTGCTTAAGCCTAAAATTGTGATGACATTTGCAGCGCCGCTTTTGTCTATGTAAAAATCGCCAACCCTGTTTTTCCCAATGCCCCATTTTGGCGCGCCATCATTGTAGAAGTCAACAGCGCTGTACTTTTCCCCTGCAACAATGTCGCCGCTGTCAATTGCAACAACCGTGTCAGCGCCTGCCTCTTTCACATGCAGTTTTTTGGAAGGTGTTGCAGTGCCTATTCCTACTAAATCTGTAAACGCCGTCAGCCTGACAACAGAGCCTGCCTTAGTCCATCCGCTGCCGCTGCTGGTTGGCAACTGCCACGTGCCTACGCCGCTTGCATCAGACATAAGCACATAGCCTGCAGCCGGCGCAGTTATAAGCTTAAAGCCAGTTGTCTGCATCATGCCTGCAACATCAAGTTTTTGTGTTGGGGTTGTAGTTCCTATGCCTACATTTCCGTTGGCATCCACATACAGCTTGTTGCCCACATCAAGCTTGCCGCTTTCAACTATCACATCAGCTGCATTAGCGGTAATAGAAAGCAATAAAATGGACAAAAAAAATGCCAGACCGAGCTTTGAAATTAACTTAAAAGAGCCCGCAGAAGCGTATCCCCTATTTGAAATATCACCTTCTTTTTTAATTTTCATCTTTAGCTTCTTGCGCTATTTATGTATTTATATTTATGGGTTTCCAATTTGGGTCAGAGTCCCTTTCAAATAAAAATTGCCTTGCTCATCAATGTAAGATACAACCGTGCCGGCAGAATCCTTGACTATGAAGTCATTGCTCAACTGCGAAGGCGCTAACACCAACTGATTTTGATATACGCTTCCTTTTATGAGCATATTTCCTGTAGCAAGGTTGATTATTGCAATGCTCTCGCCAGCGCTGTTTTTGAGTATGAATTCGTCATCGGATGTTGGCTGTGGAGCTGAAAGCTGCTGAATAGTCCCTTTCAAAATGACATTTCCTTTGTTGTCAAATCGTGCGGCATTAAAAATATTATTTTTCATTATAAGGTTCACGAGCAAAGGCGGCAATTGGACATCAGTTGCGTATATGAATATGATTCCCTCCTTTTTGGATATGATGTTGATGCCTTTGCCTATGCTGCCGCTGACATTCGCAGGAACAAACAGAATGTGCTCATTGCCTAAATAATTCACTATAAGCTCCCTGTTGTCAAGCAGGGCTATGCTATAATTGACTCCATTGACAGTTTGGGGCATATTAAAAACTCGGGTATAGCCGTCATTCACCGATTTTGCAATTTCTATCTCGCGATAGGCGAAATCCGCAATGTCCTCTGCAGTTTTTCTGTTTCCCTCTTCCTTGGCTTCCAGGGCTCTTGAGCCGGTCACAGCAAAAAGCCCAAGTATCACAAGTGTCATAAAAGAGGCCAAAACTATGAATTCTATGGCTGACTGGGCTCTTGGCTTTAGCATGGCAAGGCAGAGATGCTGGACATCATTAATTTATTTAAAGTAGAAATCTTTATAAATTATTCCATTGTCCTATGGCAGTTTTCTATGACATGGCAGTTGTAAAAAAGCATGATTTTGTGGAAATAGAATATACAGGCAGGCTTAAGGAAGACAACGCTATTTTTGACACAACTGAAGAGAAGGTTGCAAGGGAAAATGGACTCTACAACAAGGATGAGGACTATTCGCCTGTAGTAATTTGCATTGGCGAAAATAACATACTAAAAGCTCTTGAAGAGCAGATGATTGGGAAGGAAACCGGAAATGAATACTCATTTGAAATAAGCTCCGGCAACGCATTTGGCAGAAAAGATCCAAAGCTGATACAGCTGATTCCAGCAGCAAAATTCAGGCAGCAAAACATACAGCCAATTCCGGGCCTGCAACTGAATATTGACGGTGTTTTTGGAATTGTCAAAACAGTTAGCGGGGGCAGATGCCTTGTTGATTTCAACCACCCGCTTGCCGGCAAGGACTTGGTTTATAATGTCAAGGTAAACAGGGTTGTTGAAGACAATAAAGAAAAAATAGGGTCGCTCCTAAAAATGAATCTCCACATTAAAGATGCGGAAATTGAAATTGACAATGGCTCTGCAAGCATAAAAACAAAGCAAAACGTGCCGCAGGAAGCCATAGAAGAATTCAAAAAGATTGTTGAAAGGAATGTTTCAGGCATAAAAAATGTAAATTTTACTATTCCTCAAGAGAAAAACAAATAAATTTAAATAGTAGTTACAACCATTTTTTAATAACAACAAAGGGTGAGTTTGTGTCAACAATTATTGAGCAGGCAATGGAAGCTGAATTAAGGAACGAAAATCCTAAGCTTCTTTCTATAGACCGCAAGCAGGTTTTTCAGGATAAAGATGTAAAAGATATTGATGCAGAGCTTGAGCAGCTGCTGGCAAGGCAAAGGGCCACTATAAAGGTTGTAGGCTGCGGCGGCGGAGGAAATAACACAATCAACAGGATGAGCGAAGTGGGCATTGTGGGAGTTGAGACAATAGCTGTCAACACAGATGCCCAGGATTTGCTTTATACAACTGCCAATAAAAAAATTTTGATTGGAAGGGAGCTGACTAAAGGCTTGGGAGCAGGCTCTGATCCGAAATTAGGGGAAGACGCTGCAAGGGAAACAGAAGCAGAAATCAAAAAATCATTACACGGCGCTGATATGGTATTTATCACATGCGGATTAGGCGGCGGCACAGGAACAGGCTCTGCACCTGTTATAACAGAAATTGCAAAAAAAATAGGGGCTTTAACTGTAGGCATTGTAACACTGCCATTTGCTATGGAAGGCCATAGAAGGTATATGAATGCTGTATCGGGTTTGGAAAAAATGGAGCAGTTAGCAGATACTTTAATAGTCATCCCAAATGAAAAGCTGTTGGAATTAGCTCCTGACTTGCCTTTGCATACAGCCTTTAAGGTAGCAGATGAGGAGTTGGTGAAAGTGATACAGAAAATAGAGCGAGTGAAGCAGTTGAAAAAGCCATTAACAATCCATTGCTTGATGCAGACATCTCTGGCGCAAATGGCGCTTTAATAAATGTAATAGGTGGGGAAGATATGACTTTAGACGAGGCAAGAAAGGTTGTAGAAGCGATTTCAAGCAAGCTTGATGACGACGCAAGAATAATATGGGGCGCGCAGATAAGCAAAGACATGGAGCGCACAATAAGAACTATGCTTATTGTAACAGGCGTTAAAAGCTCGCAAATTTTAGGCGCTGGCATAAAACAGACTGACAAAAGGAGAAAAGAAATAGAGACGCAACTTGGAATAGAATTTCTTGACTGAAAATGGAATTAAGTTCTTATTGGATAAAATTAAAAAGCTTTAGCGGTGAATGCTTAAGAATTTTAAAAGTTACGAAAAAGCCTAATAGGGTAGAATTCAAAACAATAGTTAAGGCTGCTGCATTAGGCATGTCAATAATAGGATTCATAGGATTTTTAATTACAATGCTGAAACAAGTGTTTTTTCCCTAAAGTTTTTTAAATAACTGCTATTTAGCTAATTTTAAAAATGGAGCAAGAGCAAAAACAATCAGAAATTTATGGCGTAAGGGTAACTGCAAACAGGGAAGACCAAGTCATGGACTTTATTGTTGCAAATGCGCAAAGAAAAAAGCTTGAGGTGTATGCAGTTATAAGGCCGCATGGCATGCGCGGCTATATTTTTTTGGAAGCTGGCAGCAAAGCTGATGCAGAGCAGGCAGCCTTTAATGTGCCTTATGCACGAGGCATTCTTTCCAAAACAGTGGAATACAAGGAAATAGAGCATATGCTTGAGCAGGTAAAGCATGAAGTAAACATACAAAAAAATGATATTGTGGAAGTAATCTCTGGACCGTTTAAAAGAGAGCAGGCAAAAATAACAAGAATAGACAAACAAAAGGAAGAAGTTGTAGTTGAGCTTCTTGAAGCAGCAGTTCCTATTCCAATAACGGTAAAGATGGATGCTGTCAAAGTAATAAGGAGGGACACAGAAGAAAAAGAGTCTGAGTAAGATTTATAAATTATTTATCAATTCTTTAAAAAATGACAACACAAACTGTTGAAGCACTTGTTGAAGGCGGCAAAGCAACTGCAGCGCCTCCATTAGGACCTGCATTAGGCCCATTAGGAGTTAATATTGGCCAAATTGTTTCTGATATTAATAAGAAAACTTCTGTATTCAACGGAATGCAAGTTCCTGTCAAAGTTATAGTTAATATGGATACAAAGAAATTTGAAATTTCTGTTGGAACTCCTCCTGCTTCTGCCTTAATTCTTAAAGA
>JACPTD010000043.1 GCA_016192955.1 Candidatus Woesearchaeota archaeon
GAGAAAATTCAGACCCCTCAAGGCTTGAAAGAGGAGCAAAAGGACATAATAAGCGGCTGCGTAACTGTAAATAAATGCAGGCAATGGCATGCTGCAGCAGACCCAAATAAAGGAGGCGGAATACAAATTGGAAACAAGATAATTAAAGGCTATACTATCCAAAGATTAGGGTATACAAAAGGCTGCTTCTTTGACGGCAATGCCGATAATATAGGAATAGTCAGCGAGACTGATCCAAATACAAGAAAAGAATGCTGCTGCATAAATGGAAAAACAAGCAATTTCCTTGATATTTACTACACGCCGCAAGAAGTTGATCCTAACTTAGAAAAATATCTGCCAAGAAACCAGCCTGTGCATCAGTCAAAAACAAAGCTTCTTGAAGCGCCTCAAAAAACAGAAAAAGATCCAGCTGGCTACTCAGATATGGATTGGAGCTACAGGTATTCAAGAATAGGGTATTTAGGCAAAAAGTACAACCCAAACAGGTATATAACAGGAAGGGATTTGCCTGCATGCTTCGGGCAGAACAATCTCTATTATCAATTATTGGACAAAGAAAAGGAAATTTTGATTATTGATCCTGCAAAACAGGATTTGGCAAAAGTTATTCCCTGCGTATACCTTGTGGGAGTAAATCAATGGCTGCAAAGAATAAAAGTAATAGCAAATGCGATGTCTAAATGCCTGATAGATGTCAGGACAACAGGAAGGGCTGATTCAGGAGTCTGCAAGGAAATTATGACGCAGCATTTGTGTGATGCATTCTGGCAAGTGCTGAGGTTTGCCATAGACGGCTGCACTCCTGATTACATTGGCCCTGGAGACCCTGACGAGAGAGACGCAAGATTTACAGAGGATATCAAGCCTCTAATTAAAAGCATAAGCGATGGAATTTCCGAAGCGCAAAAAGAAATATCAGAGGATTACAGCAACGCCAAGCTTAATGACCTGCTTGGCGCAGGAGAAGAGAGCATTACAAGAAAAGTATGTTTGTTTGCATTTGGCTATGATTGGGAGATAAACCCAAGAAATCTTATTGATGCTGCTTACTCTGCGCCTACCGCAAGTTTAGTGCTTGCAGCCACAAGGTCAAGGGACTTTAGGACAATTGACCCGCAAACGCTAAAGCCAAAGTATGAGTACAAGGCTTCCTGGATAATAGACCCGGGCTGCGATTTGGAGAGGTATGATATAAAATTGGCATGCGTCAGCAGAAACGAGGCTGACAAATATCCAAACCAGATTAGCTGCGGCTCTGTTGGGTCTGGCTCAATAGCATATACCGGGCAAACGCCTTTGCTTGGAGCCACCTCATCAGGCTATACGCAATGCGACTGCCTGGAATTAGGCAAAGAGGAATTGGCGCCAGAATCGTTTTTTTCAGAAACAAACATAAAGCAAAACCAATTGAAAGACAGAAGCCATCGCAAGCTTATAGACTCAAACCGAAGATATGACCATCTGAAGTTTATCCTAAGGACAGACAGGAAAGTGCTGCCAAGCGCAAGGCCAAAATGCTTTCCGACTGGCAATGATGACGGAGTGTTCTATTTCCCGATCGTTGACAAGACAGCAAAGGATATTGCAGACTGCACAGTTGACTTTTCACTTGGATTAATTAATTGCGGAAGTGCAGCCTCTTTCTTCAGCAGGAAGGGAATAGCGGAATTGGTCAAGGTGACTATTTGGCAGGGAGATGTTGAAAGAATTGCAGAAGACGGAAAAACAATAACATTAGACGCAGGCGAGCCGTTAAAGGTTGGAGCGAGAGTGAGAAAAACAGGCCAGGATAAGTGCTTAAAGGTTTCAATTTCATCTGGAGAGGTAAACCCGCAATATGAGTTAATAACTGAAAACAGCACGCAAGACATACCTGCAATAACGCTTACAAGCAGTCTGGCAGTTTCCGGAAGGCCTCCAAGAATATCGCCAACATCAGGCATAGATGTTAAGGAGATAGAATTAAGAAATGACCAGCAAATAAAAATACCAATTGATTTTTATGATTTTCCTGAAGATGGCGATGGAAGAATTGACTTGTCGGAGAACTCAGAGGATAAGGTAAAAATTGGAAATCAGCCGATAAAAGATGTTAAAGATTTTATCAAAGGTGGCAAATTTATAATTGAAGGCCAAAATTATAAAATTGAGATTGTGAGGGTTGAATTGCCCCGTGATAGCGTTTCGAGATTGGTCACAAGGGAAATTGATTTAGGGTTTGGAAAGAAGAAATACCCATTCAAGGAGGGCACTGTAGAAATCAATCCGCCAGGTCCAACACCAGGGCCAGAAACACAGCAGAGAAAAACAGTACTTGTTGAGCTATTGCACACCAGAGAAGACAGCCAGGGCACTGTTTCTGACTGCAATGACGATGATGTGATAATAAAGAAGCCATATACGATAGTAATACAGCCAAAAAGGGTTGCTGCAAGCGAGCAAGCTCCTGAAATTGGAAGACCATCAATAGAATCAGTAAACCCAAGAAGAGACAAAAATATAAGAAAAGGAGATTCTGTAGAGATAACATCAAAGATAACTGACAGGTCAAGGCTTGAGAATGTCAGGCTTGTGATTAAAGGCCAGAAAGGAAATGATGTTATTGTGCAGCCACAGCAGCCTGTGAGCAATAATTATAAATTTATTTTCAACACAAACAATGCTCAAGTAGCTGGAAAATACACAGGTTACATAAACGCAACAAACCAAAACGGCAAATCAAGCGAAAAAGCCATTCCTGAATTCAATATACAATGCGGTCAAGGAGACACCTATGGGCTATGCAGAGAAGATAAATGTATATTAAACAACAGAGAAATTCGAAGCGAATTGGATTGTCCTGGGAAAAAAATAGAACCTGCAACTGCACAACAACCCGCAACTACACAAGAGAACATAGAACCAGACCAATTTGGAGATTTTGGAGCTCGATAATTTCAACCAATATGGGCCACAAAAACATAATTTTTACTTCTTTAAAAGAATCATTTTCAGCTATTTGGAAAAATAAAGCGCTGTTTGCATTATTGTTTGTTTTGCAGATTGTTTTTTTTGCTGTTTTTTCATTCATAAACGTTGTGTACCAAACAAGAATAATGGAAAGCGCAAAGGCGATAACTGAATATTTAAGCAGGCAACAGCTTGACGAACCGTCAGTCGCTGATAACCTACTCCAGCAAAAAAGCATTCTTGGCGATGACCCTTTGATGATAAGCAGGAATTTCAGCGATATAGTCAGGAATTTTAAGTTTTACTTGTTTTATATTTTTCTGCTCTTGATTTTTTTTATTTCAATGGCATGGTCCATCACGCACAGATTAATCGGCAAAATTAGTTTCAGGCTATTAATAAGGGTCTTTTTAAGGAATTTCATTGTCCTGTTATTTTATCTGGGGCTGATTCTTGGGTTTTTCCTCTCATTGCTGAACATATCATTCATCCAGATGGCAGATGATGCCTCAAAGCTGTTTGCAAAGTACATCCCATTCCTGATTTTTTCAGCAATACTGGCGTATTTCATGTTTGTATCATTGGCTTTGGCAGCCAGAACTGAGCTGAAAAACATTGTTCAAAGGACATTAATGGTAGGAATAAGGAAAATACACTATGTTTTGGCTGTTTATTCCATCAACATCCTTTTGCTTGCCATTTCAATTCTGTCATTGTTTTATTTCATTGAAAAAAACTTATTCATCTTATTGTTGTCCTTATTGCTGATGATTTTCAGCTTTGTGTTTGGAAGGATATTGATGGTTAAATACACCAATTCCTAAAACTTGATTCTTTTTCAAAATAATTTGAAATTCTTGACATTGCTTCCCTAACAGTCTGAAAATTGCTGTTCCTCAATAAATCCCTGTCAAACTTTGAGAATACTCTTTCAATCATATTCATCCAGCTTGCTTTTGTCGGAGTATAGGCAATGTGAAATCTTGGATGAAAATAATTCCAAACTTTTATGGCAAAAGAGGTATGCGCTGTCCAACAGTCGATAATTACATTTATCTCCTTATCGGGGTATTTGCGAAGCAAATCTTCAAAGCACTCAATTACTACAAAGCTGTTCTTCCAATCGAAGAACCAGTAATGAATTTCTCCAGTGTGTATGTTTATTGCCGCCGGCATTTCCAGCAATCCCTTTACTTTCTGCTTTGC
>JACPTD010000044.1 GCA_016192955.1 Candidatus Woesearchaeota archaeon
GAGGTAGTTTATGCCAATTCTTCCTTTTGCAGACTCTTCGGCTTTTTTTAACGACTCTTTCACAATTTCTATCCCATTTGGCGCATATGTTGTTATTTTAAGCTTTCCTGCAATCATTACTTCTGTTGGCTTGATTCTTTGCTTTATCGTTTCTTCAATAATTTTAATGTTTTTTTTATCTATGCCCAAGCTGTCCAACAGGCATTCTTCTTTGACAGCCATTTCAAAAAAATCATGAAGCGAATCAATTTTTTTTTTTATTTTTTCTGAAATCTCGCTGTACAGCTCTTCTGTCTTCATTCCAATCTTTCCGGCTGCAATCTCAACTATCTTTTCAGAATCCTGCTCTTTTTTTATGTCGTCAATCTTTCTTCTTTTTTCAGACTCATTGACCCTTCTTAAAGACAAGTCAATATGGCCTTTCTCCTGATTGATTCTTAGGACCTTGCATACAACCTTTTTTCCCTCTTTTACAAAATCCCTTATGTTCCTTATTCTTCCTGGAGAAACCTCTGAAATGTGGATCATCCCGCTTTTGCCGTATTCGTCCATGTCAACAAAAACAGAATGATACTGCACGCTTGTGACCGTACAAAGAACCAGGTCGCCTTCTTCTGGAAAGCCTTGTTTTTTAAAAAGCATTTTTAGAATTTATTCCAGCACCTCTAAAATTCTGGCTTTTACCCTGCTTTTGCCGCCCGTAGGCTCCTCAAGGGTCTTGCCGCACACCAGGCAGTCAACCTTTGTTGCTGTTTTTCCGAATGTTATCTGCTCGTTCTTGCACTTTGGGCACCTGACCTTGATAAACTTGCTTGTCGGCTCCTTTATCTTTCTCATTTTAATCACCCTCAACAATATTAACGTAATTTTTAGCCATTTATATAACTTTCCATTGAAAAATAATAAAAATTATATATGCTTTAAGAAAATAAGCATGAAAATGAAGCCTGAAAATAAGTCTAAATCATATTATATTTTGGCGCTTTTTTTCATAATTTTTATCCTCATTGCATGAAAGGGCTTAACAACCCCGCAGCCCGGAGATGAAAATGTCTATTATTATATGGGCAAGCTCATAAGCGAGGGAAAAACCCCATACAAGGATTTTTTCTACGCGCACCCGCCTTTGCATATTTATCTAATAGCATTGTTTTACTGGATATTTGGATTTAACATCATGATCCTAAAATCCATACCTTTAATCTCCACATTGGTATCATCCTTTTTTATCTTCAAAATAACAAAGGAAAAATTCGGCAATGCTGAAGCGCTGATGGCTTCACTGCTGTTTTTATTCAGCTACAGCGTGATGTTCAACTCTGTCTTTTCATTCGGAATAGAGGTTGCAGCAATGTTTTTAGTTATTGGGCTCCACTTTTTATACAACAAAGGCAATTACGCGCTGTCAGGCTTATTTTTTGGGCTTGCAGGAGCAACAAGATTATTAAGCTTAATCCCAATCTTCATTATTTTTGTGTTTGCGCTGCTCTCAGGCAAAAAAAGCTTTTTAAGGTTATCGTCGGCATTTCTCATTATTTTCCTGCTGGCTAACGGAATTTTTGCCCTGTTTTTCGGAAGCGGCTATTTTGAGCCTGTTTATAAATACCATTTAATTAAAGGTTTTGGTGGCAGGGAAAATTTCAGGGAGTATATAGACATAGTAAAATTGAACTGGATTTTGTTTTCGTCCGCAATATTGGCTTTTTTTGTTAAGGACAAAAAGCCCATCAACATGCTGGTAATTGTTTCACTAGCTTATCTGGCATTTTTAATGGCGTTGAAGAAAATTTTTGGCTTTTATTTCCTTATTATATTCCCGTTTTTGGCAATAATCGGCGGCTCCGGCATTATAGGGATTTTTAAAATGCCCAATATCCCGAAAAAATTTCTTGCGCTTATCTCAATAACCATGGCAGTGGCTTTTGGATGGAACTTGGCATCAGATGTGCTGTTTTTGGAAAAGATAGGATTTACGGGCTTCGAGAGGGGCATGGATTTAACGGCTTTGGTCATGTTCAACTCAGATAAAAGTACCATGCTTTTTGGCGATGAGTCTATTGCGCCATTATTGGCTTTGCTGACAAACAGGAGAATAGCATTGGATTTTGTTGATACGAATGCCCAGGTTTTTGCCTCGGGCATAAGGGATTTAAGCGTGGTTTTGGCTGATTTAAAAGGAAAAGATATGCTATTTATTGCAAGAAGCGCTCAAGGCATCTATTATTTTGGCGAAGTAAGGGGATTTTTGGATAGAAACTGCAACTTTTTGGGCCAATTCCATGACAAGATAGAGGGAAATTACATTGTTTATAAGTGCGATTAATGCTAAAATTCGCCTTTTATCTTTTTGTGCAATTCTGCAAAATCCCGCAGTGACAGTTTTTTGCGCCTAAAATTCTCGATATCAACGCCATCGCCTGGATTTCTCGGGATGACATGAAAATGCAGGTGCATTATCTTTTGGCCTGCGGATTTGCCGTTATTAAGCAGGATATTTGTCCCTTTATTATTTTTTAAAAGTATTGATGAAACTAATTTAATCTCTTTTATTAGGCCAGCAAGAATATGCTCAGGAGTGTCCTCCAGGCTGCTGAAATGTCTTTTTGGAATTATTATGGTGTGTCCGTCATCGCTAACAGGAAAATCAACTGACAAAAATGCCAGTATGTCTTTTGTTTCGTGCAGTTTGCCGAAAGGAAAGCCATTAGTATGTTTCTTTCTTCTTCCTGATGCAAAATCACAAAAAATACATACCATGATTCACTTAAACTCTATCTTCTTTGCCCTGAAGCCCTGCCTTTGCACATGCATTTTCTTGCATGCCTTGCATTCGTACCTTAAATCGGTCTTCTTTGTTGATTTCTTGCCTGTCATCTTGAATTTGCTGATTGCCGGCTTAGAATATCTTCCAAGATTGCCACGGCCTCTTGCTTGGCCTCTTCTTCTTGCCCTTACCTTTGAGCCATAAGTAAGGCTGCTCGGGTTCTTTTTCTTTGTGGTAGTCACATTATGCTCTGTGTGCTTCTTGCAGTAAGGGCAGTACCTTTTAAGTGTTTTCGGCAGTTTCATGCAGCAAAGAATCTTTATGCGGTTTAAAAAGCTTTCTGATGTGAATTATCGTCGGCAAATTAAGAAATGTTACTCCTCATTGATCTCCTCTGACTTGCCTTTGCTTATGAGCACATCTGCAACTTCTGCAGGCAGATTTGCAATGTCCTCCTCTTCAAAAGGGCCGTACTCTTCAAGCTCAGGGCCTGCAAATTTTGGTATGTGCCCAAGGAACCTGACAAGCTTTGTGGATTTTTTAGATTTTTTAAGCTCAAGCGCTGATTTAAAATCATCCTTTGGCTTCAGGGCAAATGGGTCCATAAAAGGCATTTTCTCATTAAGCACGCTGTACAAAATAGCATCTCTATAAGTGTCAAGCAGGTTTGCAATGGCGTCAAAGACAACCTTTTCCTCCTTTAACAATGCTGTGGTGTCTATGAGGCTTGATTTTGTCCTGCTTTTGTCAAGGGCAAGGTTTATTATTTTCTTTTCCCTCCTTTCATACAGCTCTTTTATAATCTTGTAGATGTTTTCAAGCTGCCTTTCTGTTTTTTTCCTCTCTTCAGCAGCAAACACTGAGTCGCTTTTGGCTTCAAGCACCTTTTTCTTGTCTTTGATGTAGCTTATTGTATCGCTGAAGAATGCTGGCTCAAGCTTTTGCAAATCAGGCCTTTCCCTTTCCCGCTTCAGAAGCTCAAACAGAGTTTCATAAGTGATAATAACCTCTTGCGCCATTTCCCCCTCAATCAGCAAATTATGGCGCACTCTTTAAATAGTTTTTGTCAAAAACTGCTGTGTGTAAAAACCAACACGCTTTATTTGATAAAATAAGGCTCGATATTGTATTCATAATATGCCCGGCTTAGAACACTAAAATTATAATCTATCCATTGGATAGTGCTTTCTGTTTCTTTGGCAGTATCATTCCTAGATTTTACATGACTCCCAAATTTTGCTTTCTTTGCATGATTAGTTGATTCAACATTTAATCATCTGTTATAACTTCTTTTTGATTTTATTGGATGATTATAGTAGTTGAGCATCATTCGCAGCCACGCATACGATCCATCTGACTTAACAAGCGTATTTGATTTTGGTCTGAAAAATGGCGTGCCTCCAACTGATTCCACATCATCGCAGTTTTCTTTTCTTGGGCATATAAGTTACTATCAAAATATGTTCGTTTTAAAAAGAAAATTCAAGAAAGTTATGGGAATAAGAATCTATTATTACATAGCGGAAACTGTTTATGTAAAAGGAAAACCAAGACATAAAATTTTGAAGTACTTGGGAACGGCTGAGAACATTTATAAGAAGTTCAAGGATTAGGACTTTTTACACACAGCAGTCAAAAACATCAAAAACATATAGGCGCTTAGATACATTTTTAAAATAATAATCTATACTTTGGCTCATGGCAGAGCTGATTTTCAAGGATTTAAGCTTTGAGAAAGACAAGGACAGGGTAAAGATTAGTTTCCTTAAATTATTTTACTCTTATTTGGAAAGCAGCAGCCTTGAAAAGATAGCGCCATTTGAAATAGGCAAAAATTCCATTATATTCAAGAACGTGCCTGAGCATAGCGCAAGAAAAAAATTTGAGTTTTTGCTGTTTAACTCTTTCAAAAACTTAAGAAACAGGCTCAACAATAAGAAAACAGTTTATATCCACAAGTCTTCAGGCATACCGCTTATAGGCACAAACTATTTCGGTTTGATTGACCGTGGAACAAACATAATAGAAGTCAAGCCGATTACAAGCTGCAACATAAGCTGCATTTTCTGCTCTGTTGATGAGGGCCCTTACTCACGAAGAAAGGCTGATTTTGTCGTTGAAAAAGATTATTTGGTTGATGAATTCAGGAAGATTGCTGAGTTTAAGAACAGCAACAACATAGACGCACATATAAACGCGCAGGGCGAGCCTACTCTGTACGCTGACATGGCTGAGCTTGTAAGGGGCATTATGTCGATAAAAGGCGTTAAAAGAAGCTCGATAGACACAAATGGGACTTTGTTAAGCAGGCAGTTAGTGGATGAGCTTGCAGATGCAGGCCTGACAAGAATCAACCTTTCCCTCAACGCTTTAGACCCCGAAAAGGCGCGGAAACTGGCTGGCTATCCTTATAATTTAAGCAAAGTGCTGGAAATCGCAAGATACATCCCAACAAAGATGGACTTGATAATTGCGCCTGTGTGGATGCCTGGCTATAATGATGAGGAACTCCCAAAGCTTGCCAAGTTTGCTAACGAGATAGGCGCCGGCAAGTCCTGTCCGCCTATAGGCATACAGAATATGCTTAACTACAGGTTTGGAAGGAATCCTGCTGAAAGCGTGCCTATGGGAGAGTTCTATAATAAAATGAAGGAGCTGGAGCAGAAATACTCCATTAAGCTTGTATTTGACAAAGCAGCCTTTGATGTTGAAAGCCTTCCTGAACTGCCAAAACCCTTTAAAAAAGGGCAAATTATTGAAGCGGAGATTGTCCTGCCAGGCAGAATAGGCAATGAAAAGCTTGCAGTAGCCAAAGATAGGCTAATTTCTGTGCCAAATTGCTACAAAGAAGAAAACTCTAAGGTAAGGGTAAAGATTAAAAGAACAAAGCACAATATATTTTTAGGCGAGTTGCTGAATTAAGAAGATTAAAATAAAAAGAAAAATATAAGGGATTTGCTCCCCTTAAGCTGTTGCTGGCGCTGCAACTGTCAATTGGTTATTAACCTTCTTGACTGTTACCTTTGCACCTTTCAAGTTAGCTTTGTAATCTCCGTAGTTTGCAACAACTGCTGCTGCATTCCTTGTGTCTACAGCTCCATAACCTGCAACTAGCATTGCCACATTTCCATTAGTGTGTTCCCACAACTGAATCATACCCTCTCCAGGCGTGAATCCTGCAGTACAATCAGCTGGGTTGCCCATTACTGTTGCTGCTGCTGCGTTAGCACATGGGCCTCCTACAAGGATTGCATTTTGTGCATTTACATCAGAAACCTCTGATGCCAGCTTTGCAGCACCAACCTGGATTCTTTGCACAGTTACAGCTTCTGTTGTTGAAGCTCCTACTTCGCTGAACGAAGCTCCTTTGGTTGTAATGTAAACCAACGGATACCTTTGTGATTCTGGGTAGTCTATCTCAAATGTAGCTGGCTCGCTTGATGGTGTTTCTCTTGTTATAAATGCACCATAAGCTGTGTAGCCATACTCTATATTGGTTTTTCCATCTGGTGTTCTTGTAGCTATCCTTGTTCCTCTTTGGTTGCTGGTATAGCTGGCTAATACTGAATGTGCAACTTTTGTATTTGAGTCACCTGTTATATTAACTACCCAGTCTATTGCTCTTATATTTTCTATAGAGTCTTTCGCACTGCCGTCATACGCTGAATCTGGTGTCTTGACAGTCAAGATGATTGAATTTATGTCCTGGTTGCCTGTTGTTCGGTTATTTAAGCCTATCTCAGCACCATACCTTGTTGTTATGTTGACAGTTCTATTTTCTACCAATCCACCACTTGCGTCCAGATCTACAACAATGTCAAAGTCATTAGATTTAATGCTTGAGTCGTTGAAAACTCTAAAGTCAGCTCCACCTATTTTAAGTGTTGCAAGTTCCTGTTGGCCTGATCCGCTGCCTGCAGAATAGGTTTGTTCAATACTTTTTTTATCTCCTAAATTCTTGAACTTCAGTACAGGATTGTCTGAAGATATTTTATCAGCACCTTTGTACTGTAATACATAAGATTTTCTTTCCCCTCTCTTTCTAGTCCCATCTGTTACTACTAAGTAATCATCCTTGCTTATTGTTCTGTTCTCCACATTGATAAAATCTTTATCTGTATCTCCCATGACCACCTTACTAGCTGATGGAACTTTTGCAAGTGGCACATCAACATTATTGCCATCTCCATCAATAAACTCAAGGTTGTACGCACTTGAGCCACTTGTTTTTAGCTTTATCTTTTCAGTATTGACTTTTGCCAAGCCTTTGTATTCAATATCCCAATTCTCTGTGAATAATACCTGCGGCTCTGCACTTGTACCTCCCTCTTGCTTGATTGCCTCGCTAAGTTTGCCTCCTGCTGGAACATAGTAATTATCATCAGCAGTCATATTGACGTGTATTCTAGTTATCTTAAAAAGTGAATTGTCGTCTGTACCCTCAATTATTACTTTTGCGTCGTCAATTGCATTATCATCCACCTTTAAGTCATTAGTCGAATCCACATCTGTTATGTTTGTATCCTTTAACTCCAATTTGTTGGCACCTATAAAGAACGTTGCGCTGTGAATACCTCCAGCATAGTCTTGGTACAGCACATCGGTTACGCCAACACTTGTGCCATCTGCCAGCTTATCTGTGTCGCCATCTTTCAACTTTCTTGTTGTTTGGCCATTAACTACAAATTGCGCTTCATCTGCATCAACGAAGCTTAGAGTTACTTCATAATCTTTTCCGCCAATTGTGTAAGTTTTTGTCTGCTTTTCCAGCAATGTGTCCTTTCCTGCTCCCCCCATCAAGGTTAAAACTATATTCTTTCCAAATGTTGAGGTTCTCTTTGCAGTTACAATTGTATATTTCTTGCCCAACATTGTGATGTCAACATCCTGAAAGTCTGTCAAGAACAACCCTGTTGATGACGATGAGCCAGCTGAGTCATCAACATCACTTTCCAATGCAGTTGTAAACTCCATCAAGTATCTTCCAATTTCTCTTCCTGATTTAAAGTATAGAAAGTCTGCTGTAACATCTTCATCATCTTCGCTATATATGACATAACCTGTGTCTAGTGCTGTTTCTGCACCTGGGCCTAACAAATATAAATACTGATTAAAAGGCGATGTGACCTTATTGTTGGTTACCGGCAGCAAGTGCTTTCAAATTACTCTTATCAATGTAACTAGTGATATTTCTTAATGTCTCAACAACGTCACTCGCTGTACTATCTTCACTCAATTCAAGATTGTTTGATGTCTTTACTTGCCAAGCATCTCCTTCAACTGAAACAGCTCCTGCTGATGTTGTTGCCACTTTCTTTGTTGCTGCAAACTGCAAGCTTGCCACTATATCAGAAATTCCAATGACATCTTCTGCAGCTGCCCTGTCTCCTACTACTAGAACTCCGACAAATTTGCCGTCTTTAATAAATTGGTTTGGGTATTGCGCCAAATCTGCTGCTGCGAATACTGACGAGCCCACCATAATGGCGCCTGTTCCTAATGCAATCATCCTCTTTATAGCTTTTTGAAATCTCATCTTATAAACACCTCCAAGTGTTTTTTTGTTTTATTAGATATTGTATAATATTGCTGATGAATATTATACTATGTAGGAACACCTCTTGCAAAGCGTTCTTAATCAACTAATTTATTATTAGCCATATTTAAAGCTTTTGGTATTATCATATACTTAAACATATATATTTTAGTATATAACTCTATTTTTGTATATGAAAATAATAGGATTTATTTAGTATTATAGAGAACTTTGAATAATTCATTATTTTTGTAATTTCATTCAA
>JACPTD010000045.1 GCA_016192955.1 Candidatus Woesearchaeota archaeon
GCTTAATGTGTTTCATAATCTCAAGCTGTTCTGTTGCTGGCAGCCTTAGAATTCCATCAAGGTTTGTCTGCCTTCTTGCATCAGTTCCCATCAATTCCAATTCATCGCTTAAAGGGCTGTAAAAGAAATTAAAATTAACATGAGCTCCAATTATATATTCCTCAATTACTGCTTTTTTCAAATCTTTTGAAGTGATTATTTTTTTATTCAATAATTCTGCTGATTTTTCCCTGAAATCATTATAGCTTGAGCAAAGGAAAAAAGCCCTTTCATAGCCTCTTTTTGCCTCTGCAACCTTTACAATAACCAATCTGTCTATCTTTTTTGGATCCTTGAATGCTCTTGGAGTTCTTATTCCCGCCTTTTCCAGCAAATAATATTGGTTTTTTGGGACATCTCTTTCTTCTAATTTGACCATGTCTCTTGTGCCGTAAATCGGAACCAAAAACTTGTTTTCAATGTCCTTGAAATTGCAATAAACCCAGAAATACCTGTTGTGGACGAAAATAGTGCTTCTCTTCCTCAACTCCTCCTGCACTTCCTTTTTTGTTATGTCAGAAAACTTGTTTACCACAATGACATCATCAACAAATCCAATGCCCTCCCTTCTTCTGTAGTATTTTGCGTATGTCTTTTCCCGATCTTTTTGCGCCACAACAAGCGTCTTGAAGCCGTGCATATGCGCCCCCCTGCAAACATCAAGCGCAGAATGGCCGCCAAGCACGCCTATGATTATGTTATTCTTGTCATAAGATTCCAGTATTTTTGATATTTGCTTTTGGGTTATCATTTGAATCATTGTTTGTCTTAAGGTATTGAGCGCCACCGCCGGGACTTTCCTCCAAGTTCAGATTTTGAACCCGGATGTCTGGGAAGACATCTGCTCTTGAGGCAGACGCTCTGCCGGATTGAGCGACGGTGGCTTTGCACACCTCTTTTAAAACCGAAACATTTATATATCGTAAAGCTATTTTATATATTGTCTGGGAAGACAGCCTCTATCGGATTGAGGGACTTTTATTATTTCTCTTGTTTTTTTAGATTTGCTTTTGGGTTATCATTTTATTTATCCCTTTTTTCATTAATAACATTTTTTAATTCATTAATTAGTTTCTTTGCTTTTTCTATCGCGTCTTTTGCCGTTTCAAAGTCCATTCTCTTGCCATAATACACTAATGAATTTCGCTTGAACCTGCAATCATCAAATAATCTAAAGAGATCGTCATTTCCCAATACATCCCTGAGGTAGTATCCTAGGCAAATATGGTTATTGACCTTATAGCCATCTAAAATTACTATTGCATGAGCCATCTCTAAAATAGAGGAATAGTAGCCCTCAAAAACGTAATTGGCGTTTTTTTCGCTCAATTTTTTTAAGGAAAATTTTATTCTATCATGCGCCGTTTCAGCCAAAGATGCCGCTTTTTCTTTATCAGGAGTAATTTTAACTGCGCTGCTGTAATTCAAGCACTCATCCCAAGAAGATTCTTTCATGTGAATGCCTCCAAAAAATTGTTAAGTGTTATCCCATTTATTATGTTGTTGGATAAATGTGGATTTTGGACATCCTTGATGCTTTTATGATTAAAAACCTGTATCTTCCGCTTGAGGAGTTTCTCAAACTTTTCCAGCTTAAAATCCTGCCTTTTTGGGGTTTCCACATACAAGTCAATGTCACTGCCTTCGATGTCCTCGCCTTTTGAATACGAGCCAAAAAGCACGATTACCGGGTTAAAATGCTCTTTGACAATATAATCCGCCAAGCCGGATTCAAATATCATCCTGATGTTAAACAATCTTTTTTCAATCAAAAATTTCCTTGAAGACCTGTCTGCTGAATATGCGGAAACTCCTGAAATTGATTCTTTCTTTAAGGTTTCCTCCTTTTCCAGCTCTTTGCAGTACCTTATTACAGACGGCAAAGGCAGCTTTAGCTCTCTTTCCATCTGCCTGACCCTTAGCTTGGCTGTCGGATTCATGAAAAAAAATTCTTTTATTCTTTCTTTGATATTATAAGTTTTCATCTGATAATATAAATTATCAACTGATATTTAAAGTTATCGATTAAAATATTTTTGAAATTTGCTTTTGGGCAAGCATTTTGATTAGTTTTATTTAATTTTTCAATATTTGTTTTTGTTATGTATTTATTAATGTGAAGTTGATGTTTTTTGTTATTTTGTTTTTATCTTTCCTAACGCATTAACTTCAATATTTTTTAAAAAAATCAACCCAACACCCTCTTCAACTGATTCATCTTTATCGCATTCTTTATCTCCAATGCAATCCTTCTTCCTGTTGACATCGGCTTGTTGTACTTGAGCCATGTATAAGGAGAGCCTTCTATGAAAGGGTTTGTGCCAGCGACTATTCTCGCTGAAATCTCAAAGACAAAAATCTCCTCTTCGGGAGTCAGTATTGTTTCAAGGCAGAATGGCCCAAACAAGCCAGGCGGCGCCAATTTTTTTGACACTTCAACAACTTTTTCGCCCATTTCAATCAACCTCGGCAAAAAGGATTCCCTCACAACAACAGGGATGTTGCCGACTATCACATAGCTTGGGTCAATCTTTGGCAGAACTATCTGGTCCCTTGCTGATATCCTGCCCAAAGAGTCCACATTGCTTTCATATCTTATGTCGCAGCCCATTATTTCTATCTCATTTGTAAGAGAGGAATAGAAGTAATGAATAAACAAAGGAACCCCTATGATGTATTCCTGGATCACATACTTCCTCAGCTTATACGGCTTTATTTTCCTGTTGAAGTCCTTTTCATTCTTTGCCAGGAAATAGCCTTTGCCGCCTTCTGCGCCCATGAACTTTACAATTACAAGCCCGTCAATGTCCTTAGGCTTGGCAAAAAGCATTGGGACTTTCAATCCGGCATTCTTAAGCCACTGCCTTTCCAGGTGCCTGTCAGATTCCCACTTCAGGATTTTCTTGTTGCCATAATACAGAACTTTCAGCTTTTCAACCTTTTCATAGCCCATATAGGTTACAAAAGAGCCGTGCGGTATTACTATTGCATTATTTTTAATAAGCTCATTTTGTATTTTTGGGAAATCTTTGTAAGAATCAATGCTTATAATTTCATCTGCAGCATTAAACATTTTGTAGGGCCTTTCAGAGCCTTTCCTGCATATGGCTATGGTTTTAAAGCCTTCATCATGCGCTCCTTTGAATATCTGCAATCCAGAATGAGAGCCAATTGTTGCAATCTTATATTTGAGTTGCGCCATATCATAGGGTAGTTAATGTTGTATATAAATTTTACTGCCAATAACTTAGACAATATGGTTATTTACTATATGGAAATAAAATCGAAATTAGAAATCAAAATGTTTAAATAAAAACATCTTTTGCCTTTGTTTATGGCAAAGCAATTTGGGCATTCAAACATTGCAGTAATAGGCATGGAGTGGGGCGATGAGGGCAAGGGCAAGATCATTGATTTTCTTGCAGAAAGGGCAGATGTTGTTGCACGCTTTAACGGAGGCAATAATGCCGGGCATACAATTGAAGCTGAGGGCAAAAAGATTGTTCTGCACTTGATACCTTCCGGAGTGATGCGCAAAAACAAGCTGAATATTGTTGGCAACGGGCTGGTAATTGACCCAAAAGTTTTGCTTGACGAGATCAAATTTTTGGAAAAAAACAGGATAAAGATTTCTCCTGAAAATCTTGTAATTAGCGAAAATGCGCATATTATTCTGCCCCACCACATTGAAGAGGACAAAAAAATTGGCGGAAAGATAGGCACCACAGCAAGAGGCATAGGCCCTGCTTATACTGACAAGGCAGCAAGAATCGGATTGAAGGCTTACGAGCTTATTGATGACGCTATTTTCAAAAAAAGGTTTGGCAGCGAGGAATTTTACAATGAATACAGGCAATACGCGGAAAATCTGAAGCCGTATGTGAATGACGCGTCAGCCATAATTAATTACGCAATTCACAACAGCAAAAAGGTGATTTTTGAAGGCGCGCAGGGAACTTTGCTTGACATAGACCACGGCACTTACCCGTTTGTCACGTCCTCAAGCTGCATTGCAGGCGGGGTTTGCACTGGCCTGGGGATTTCGCCAAAAAAGGTGCAGAGCGTTCTTGGGGTCTGCAAGGCTTATAAGACAAGGGTCGGCCTTGGGCCGTTTCCAACAGAGATTTCAGGTTCCACAGGGGAAAAAATACAAAAAACAGGAAAGGAGTTTGGAGCAACAACAGGAAGGCAGAGAAGAGTAGGATGGTTTGACGCTTTAATTGGAAAATATGCCGTAATGGTTAATGGCGTTGATTCGGTTGCATTGACAAAGCTTGATGTTTTCACGACAATTGACAAGCTGAAGATATGCGTTGCCTACAAATACAAAGGGAATGCGATAAAGAATTTCACCACAAATATGAGAATATTGCAAAACTGCCAGCCAATTTACGAGGAATTTGACGGCTGGTGGGATGACATAGCAAAAGTAAGAACTTATGACGCGCTGCCAAATAACGCAAAGAAATACCTGAAGAGGATAGAAGAGCTGCTTAAAGTCCCGATTTCTATAATCTCAGTAGGCCCAAAGAGGGAGCAGACGATTGTTGCAAGAAATGAGTTTTTGATTTAGGAAATTTTATTTGCCCATAAAAATTACATTTTCTTTATCTTTAAATGCCTTATCCCCAGTCACAAATTTAAGATTATTCTCTAAAGCGTAAACATAACCAATACAATCAAAAATTGATAAGTCTTCTTTTTTGTTATCGATCCTGTACTTTAAGGCTTTTATCAAAATTTCCCTGCTTACAGATTTACAATGGTGCTTCAATCTATCATGCCAATAATCTGCTTCAGAGACTCCCTTTTCGCGATAAAGAACAGAGTAGAATTCTGCCATAACTGGATCAGGCAGCTCAAATTTTTCATTTAATAGATGTACGAATTTAGGATTTTCTTGCTTTATTTCCATGATGGCATAGGTGTCTAAACAGAGCATTTTAGATAAACTTGCTTTCTTTGCCCCTGATTTCTTTTAGAATCTGTTCTGTAGGCTTGCTAAACTTACCAGAACCAAACAATTCCTTTAATGGATTTTCCTTTGGCTTTATGTCTACTATGACATCCTGGTTTTCCCTGATCTTCAGTTCTTTTGCAATTTTCTTTGGAATAACCATTCCAATCGAGCTTCCCCATTTCCTTGTTTTTAATATTATCATTTTATTAAGTTATATATTAAATATAACAATTAGATATAAAGTATAACTAATATAAAAAGGTTGCGGTTTTTGCAGTATCTCCGAATCATTCTCTACATTATTAATAAAAACTCCATTAACGATTGAACATTAACGAAAAATATTCCAATTTTAAAAATAAATGAATATTA